>MEUM01000058.1 GCA_001771735.1 Caldifarciminota bacterium RBG_13_43_14
CAGGGCCAGGAGCTGGATACTGTAAGTTGTTTGTAACTGGGTGTATTTGTAGAGATTATTCAATGTGATCTGAGGGTTTGAATCGCGTTTCAGTTCAATGACGATACGAATACCGTCTTTATCAGATTCATCACGCAGGTCCGAGACATCGTCGATCTTTTTGTCCCTGGACAGGGCTGCAATCTTTTCCATTAGCGTCGTTTTATTGACCTGATAAGGTATTTCAGTGACCACGATGGCCTGTCTTCCACTTTTTATATCTTCGATCCTGATCTTGCCTCGAATCATAATTCGGCCTTTACCGGTTTTATACGCTTCTTTGATGCCGTTTTTACCGATAATGATCCCGCCGGTTGGAAAATCAGGACCGGTGACTATTTTTAGTAATTTTTCATCAGTTATATCTTTGTCTTCAATCAAAGCCTTTAAAGCACTGATCGTTTCACCCAGGTTATGCGGCGGAATATTGGTCGCCATACCGACGGCAATGCCTGAGGCTCCATTGCATAGTAAATTAGGATAGCTTGAAGGCAGGACTCTTGGCTCTTTAAGACGACCGTCGAAGTTGGGTACAAAATCCACCGTATCCTTGTTGAGATCTTTTAATATTTCTTCCGCCAGGCTCGTAAGGCGGACTTCAGTATATCGATAAGCCGCCGGTGCATCTCCATCGATCGATCCGAAATTACCCTGGCCATCAACGAGCATGTAACGCATCGAAAAAGTCTGGGCCATTCTAGCCAGCGCATCATATATCGCCATATCGCCGTGAGGATGGTATTTGCCAAGCACATCACCGATGACGGTCGCGGATTTTTTATGATGTCGATTCGATGCTAAGCCGCTCTCGTTCATGGCGTAAAGAATACGTCTCTGTACGGGTTTTAAACCATCGCGGGCATCAGGCAAAGCCCTTCCGACGATCACGCTCATCGCATAATCCAAATACGATGCCTTTATTTCATCTTCGATATAAACCTGGGATATTCGCTGGTCCATGGTCTAATTATAGCCAGGAAATGGCGAAAGTCAATTGTCGACACATAGCATATTACGGATGCTCCTTTTCAATTCTTTCGCGGATTACGGATTACCGATTACGGTTTTCGGTTTTTCTCGTACTTTCCCTGCTGGTCGTATCTTTGTTGGCTGCCGGTTCTTAAATGTGCATACTTCGCTATAACCGTGATTTCTAATGCACTCGTAGCCTTCATTCAAACCTTTACCCAGATCTTCAACGCAGTGAGCGTCAGATCCGATTACCAGGCGGTCAATACCTGCGGTCTTTGCCAGGTTCAATATGTCCCCGGATGGGTATATTTGTCCAATCCGGCGTAATCCGGCGGTGTTTACTTCGAGCGCAACCCCCTTAACTAGTATATTTTTAAATATCAAGTTAAGCAAATCTTCAGGAATATAAGTTATGTCCCGGCCGTAATAGTCTATTCCGTATTTTTTATATACATCCAGGTGTGCGACCGCATCGAAAAGTCCGCAACTCACTAAGTCGTTTATCGCCTGATAATAATTATTTATCATGACCTGGGCTGGGTGATCGGCAAAATAATATTCAAATTCTTTTGAACTGTCGATACAGATATGGTCAAGGCAATGAATACTGCCCAGAACGTAATCAACCTGAATATTGCGGGTCAGGAAATCGACCTGCCTTTCAATTCCCGGAAAAAACCCGATCTCGATCCCGATACGAACGTCGAGTCCATTTTGTTCATACTGTTCGCGACCGCGGTTTATATCATTGAAAAGGCGTTCAATACCTTTCTGGTCGATCGGCTGGCGCTGATCATTGAAAACGATGAAGTTATCATTACGTTCTTTGTCAAGTTCACAATGATTAGTAAAACATATTTGCGCAAGACCGATCTCAAGGGCACGTTCGCAATATTCGGCCAACGTGTTTTTCGCGTCGGTTGAATGAGCGGTATGGATATGGTAGTCAACGAGCATCGAGCGGATCAGGTCAGTATGACATTCTCACCGAGCGGTTCGAACCGGTCTGCTTTTTCCTTTAGGTCGTATGCAGTATTTTCGGAAAATGAAAAGATCTCGACCCTTTTATTCTTATTTTTAATAAAATCGACTAGCGGCACAAAATCTCCGTCGCCGGAAGCCAGAACGATCGTATCGACGTGGTCGATCATACCCAGGATATCAAGGGCAATAGCCATATCCCAGTTAGCTTTAGCCGAGCCGTCAGCCCGAGTTCTAACATCTTTGGTCTTTACAATATATCCAATACGTTCGAGACTGGTGGCAAAAGGTTTGACGTCACCGTCTGGCGGTTGTACGATATAGGCATAGGCTTTGATAAGCTGCCGCTTGCCAGATATTAAGTTCAATAGTTTTTCGTAATTGACCTTGGCTGCATAACCCATTTTTGCCGAATAATAGAGATTCTGTGAGTCAACAAAAAGCGCAATCTTTTCTTTTTGAAACTCGGCGATTGATTCGACGATATCCTTTATCGCGAGGATATCATTTTTTATTGATTCAAGTTTAGAATCGATCTCGGTTTTGATCATTCTTTTTAAATTATTATTGTCAGGGTCTGACGATATATTTGTATCCACAATATACTCCTTGATTTTATATTTTTTATTCAATATTCTGCCGTATTGATTCCGGCAGATAGTGGTATAAGGTCGGTTGTGAGCTTTCATCCGGGGCATTCGTCCAGACCAATAAATATTCCTGCGTGCCCCGGATATCACTGAAAATACATTCGAGTCCATTGAAATATTGCCATATTTCATATGGCTTTGATTCTTCGATCTCAATGAAACTTTTTTCGGTCTCGTCCGGTGTGCCATACTTAATGTAAATACGTCCCCGGTCGGTTTGCCAGCCCGGCTTATTGCCTTCTCGATACTTGCTTTTTGTGTATTCGAAACGTTCCACGATACTATTATAATCATGAGTCTGCCAGAAACGATCGAGAAAGACCTTTTTGCCTTCAGGAGGTAATTTCATGAATTTTTTGTATTCTTTTTTAGTGATAAAATATTCGATCTGATCATAATAAGGCATACCTGTATAACTGATCGTTTTTTCGGTATCGGCCCGGACGATAAAAAAATCTATCGATTTGGCATATTCTTCGGTGACCGGCGAATCAGGTAATTCAATGGTCAATTGATACTTGCCGGCGACCAGATCTTTTATGCTGATCCCGGCATTGATCGCCTGGGAGGGAAAAAGCTTTTTTACTTTCTGGCTGATCTCGCGCACGGTATTGCTGTCCCGATCAATAATACGGTATTTCACTGATTGTTCAGTGCGGTCAGGCTCAATATCATACAATTCATAATAAAGAAAAATGTTAATATACCGATCGTTGAATGAATGGGATGGATGGGGGACAACGATGATATTGCCTTTTCTTAAATAATCCTGAGTTGAATCCTGATAAATACCACTGGCTACCAGTATATCGCTCATAAAATACTGGTCCGGTTCGATGTTGATATTTTTATGAAAGGTTCCGTGTTTGTCATCGGATAAAATGCGGACGCTGATGCCAAAATTCCCCGCCGGGACGTGCAGACCGAATTGTACTATGAACTGGGTCTGTTCCTTTGCCGCCTGTTCAAATGATTGGATTGTGAATTGTCGATATAATGTGTCGAGTATCGAATCTGGCTGGTTCAGATTATGCAATTCAAAGATGATCAAGGCCTTGGCAATATTTTGGTCATCGATGGTTTCGTATTTTAACTGGTGATATGGTATTGCGCAGTTCATTTCAAGATAATAGAGTTTTTCGGTACGACTGATGTGGCTGATCGTATCCTCGATGATAACCTCGGTCCGGAATATGACCGGGTCGACATTGAAACTGAGCGTTTGATTTATTGTAAGCAATAGCAAGATCATAAACCGATGCCTTCCGGGGTCAGAAGAATGAACTGACCAAGACCGTAATGGTCACCAAAGATGAACCTTCGGTTAATCTTGTAGTACAGCCAGATCTCATAGGTATCATAGAATTTTATCGATGTATTTTCGAGTTCATTGGGCGGGGCGTAAAGCTCGTAGGGACGCGATTGAATTTCATCAGGTGCGCCATAACGGACGTAAATTTTCGCACGGTCGCTGCGCCATCCTTTATCACCGTGGGAAAAATGTTCATTGCAATAGTTGATACGACGGAAATATTCAACTTCCTGCTCGTTGAACTCGGTATTAGGAGTAGGATCGTGTTTTTTCCAGAATGCGCGCCAGAGCGAGTCACGTTCATCCATGAATGCTTGTTTCAACTCGTTGATCTGCTTGGTCGAAGCGATATATTCGAGCTGATTGACCCTGAGCAACCAGGTGGTTTCATCTTGATGAAATGGACGGCCAATAACGACCGGGAGCTTCACAATATCGAGTTTATTGGTCCCAGCGTACAAATTGAATATCGCCAGATATCTACCATTAGGCAATGCTGCGACCGGGAGTTTGATCGAATCCTCATAATTACCAGCCTGCAGACTGCTGCCTTGCTGGATTTTATCGATCACTAAAGATAATGAGTCCACATGGAATTTATCATTCAAAACCTTGTAGGTGAAAGTCATTGTATCGTTTATCATTTTCCATGCAATATCGGATAGATAATTGATCTTTGATATATTATCATTAATATTCAGCAGGAGCCCGCCATTAAGATCGATTATTTTAAAATCATAGGAAATGCCGCTTTCCGGTACGATGATTTTCACTGAATCGCTGACCATCTCGCTGTCTTTGGCGACGTTCTTATCCCAGAAATCACCCGCGATCTGACGGGCTTTTTTATCAAATACCTTCAGCTGCACCTCATAATCAGCAAAGTACATCGTATCATCAGTAAAATATTTAAGCATAATTTCTGGTATCGTATAATAGATAATCAGCTGCTGCATATTTTCGCTATGCAGGCGGTTCACTACTTGCCATTCGATCTGACATAACAGTAAAATTATCATCATTTATTATTCCCGGATTTATTTTTAAATATTTTTTTTAATGCAATATCAACATGTTTAACCATTTCAAATTTAATGCCGCGCTGAACATTTATGGGGATCTCTTTAAGATCGCGCTTATTTTCTTCGGGTAGATATATTGTCTCAATGCCGGCTCGTTTAGCTGCGATCACTTTTTCTTTAATGCCCCCGACCGGGAGTATTCGGCCGGTCAAAGTGATCTCACCTGAGAATGCAATCCTTGGATTGATCGGCTGTGATTTGAACAAAGAAGCAAGCGACATGATCACGGCCAAACCTGCGGACGGACCGTCTTTAGGAATAGCACCGGCGGGGATATGGATATGAACATCGTGGTCCTGGATTATTTTTTGCTCAATCAACCATTTTTCAGCATTCGCTTTTACATAGGAAAGGGCAGCTTGACAGGATTCCTTCATAATATCACCCAATAAGCCGGTTAGTATCAGTCCTTTGCTGGAATGCATTTTTATTGACTCAACAAATAATATTTCACCGCCGTATGGTGTCCAAGCAAGACCGGTTGCTACCCCGATCTCACCTTTACGGGCGGCGATCTCTGAATAGGCCTTAGGTGGTCCGAGGAAATTTTCCAGATTGTCAGCATTGATACGAACTGCTTTCTTTTTTCCCTCGGCAAACCGTTTAGCAACTTTCCGGCAAATCGAACCAATCATTCGTTCGAGATTGCGGACACCGGCTTCTTTAGTATACGAATTTATAATGATGATCAATGCTTTTTTATCAAAACTGATAACCGATGGTTTTAAACCGGATTCAAGAATACGTCTGGGAACGAGGTATTTCCGGGCGATTTCAAGTTTTTCTTCGAGTATATAGCCAGGCAATTCAATGATCTCCATACGGTCTTTGAGCGCCGGGATAATCGGATCCGCAATGTTGCCGGTAGCGATGAACATGACATTGGAAAGGTCGAAAGGTACCTCAAGGTAGTGATCAGAAAAGGAATTATTCTGTTCCGGGTCAAGCACTTCGAGCAAGGCCGAGGACGGATCACCCCTGAAATCAGTCCCAACTTTATCGATCTCATCTAACATAAAGACCGGATTATTTGTACCGCAGGTTTTAATCGATTGAATGATACGTCCCGGCAGGGCACCGACATAAGTGCGTCGATGGCCCCGGATCTCGGCTTCATCGCGAATACCGCCTAATGATATACGAATGAATTTCCTGCCCAGGGCACGGGCGATCGATTTTCCAAGTGATGTTTTACCGACACCGGGCGGACCAATAAAACAAAGTATCGATCCTTTGGCATCAGGCTTCAGTTTCTTGACGGCCAGGTATTCCAGTATGCGAGTTTTTACTTTGTCAAGATCATAATGATCTTCGTTCAGGATTATTTCGGCTCGTTTAATGTCCATATTGTCGGCTGTTGATTTGTTCCAAGGTATATTTATCAGCCAGTCGATATAGGTACGTGAAACTGTATATTCAGCAGCTTGGGACGGTATCTTGGCAAGCCGTTCCAATTCTTTTATCGCAACCTGCCCGATATTCTCGGGCATTTTAGCGTCAATGATCTTTTTCTTGAGATCTTCGATCTCACGGCCGTGATCGTCACTTTCACCCAATTCTTTTTGTATCGCCTTCATTTGCTCGCGCAGATAATATTCGCGCTGGCCTTTATCGAGTTCGTTCTTTACCTGTGAACGTATTTTTGCCCCGAGTTCCAGAATGCTGATTTCTTTTTGAAGCATTGGTATGATCTTTGACAACCTTTCCTTGGGATCAATGGTTTCAAGCAATGCCTGCTTATCATTGAAATCGAAATTGATGTAACTGGATACAAAATCGGCCAGTCGATTGGGCTCATCGATGTTCAGGATTAAGGCGCCCAGTTCATCCGGCAAGTATGGAGCAAGGGCAACAAGCTGCTGAAACATGGAAACGATATT
>MEUM01000059.1:0-201 GCA_001771735.1 Caldifarciminota bacterium RBG_13_43_14
ATGCGA
The DNA here is from genome assembly GCA_001771735.1 of Caldifarciminota bacterium RBG_13_43_14. Classification (GTDB taxonomy): domain Bacteria; phylum Hydrothermota; class Tepidihabitantia; order SM23-42; family SM23-42; genus RBG-13-43-14. The sequence goes on from MEUM01000059.1 coordinate 7, forward strand.
TCAATGCCGGTGTGAATTTTATAATTATAAACCCGCTTGATCCTCAGATGATGGAAATAGTAAAAGCAAGCCGGGCTCTTTTCCGAGATTGGATGAGTGGCTATCTTGTATGGGCAAAGGATTATGGAAAAATAGTTAGAACTACTAAAATGCCAAGGAAGAGTGCCAATAAAGCGATCGCTGAAAAGCCGGGAT
>MEUM01000059.1:239-7968 GCA_001771735.1 Caldifarciminota bacterium RBG_13_43_14
AAAATCGGTTTTCTGACCGATCAGTTGCTGGATTCAGGAATTGCGCCGCAACAAATAATTGATAAACACATTACTATGGCATTGCATGTTGTGGGAAATCATTATGAAAATGGCAAGATGTTCATCCCGGATCTGCTTCGTTCAGCTGAAGCGGCCAAGGCCTCACTGGCCGTGATCAGACAATATCTGCCGCGAAAACAACTGAAAGGCAAGATCTTGCTGGCAACTGTAAAAGGTGATATTCACGATATCGGGAAGAATATTGCCGGTATGGTTTTTGAATCAGCTGGTTATAAGGTTATTGATCTCGGTAAGGATGTTCCAACCAAGCGCATTATTGAATCAGTTAAGAAATATAAACCTGAAGTGCTCGGATTAAGTGCGCTCTTGACCACGACCATGCCGGAAATGGCAAATATAATCACCCAGTTAAAGAAGAACCGGCTATCAGTAAAAGTGATAATTGGAGGTCCCAATGTCAGCACTGAATATGCAAAAAAGATCGGTGCATATGGTGCTGCCCTCAGCGTTCTCGATGGTTTGCGTATTCTAAAATCAATGTCCTAGTTGATACAACTGGAGCGGTAATGTTACGAGATCAGATGAACAAGAGACAGATAATCACCGTAGAGATCCTTGTGCCGACTGGGATGGCGTTTGAAAAACTCTGTCGTGCGGTTGAACCGCTCAAAGATTATATTGATGCCTTTAACATTCCTTCGAATCCGCTTGGCCGCTTACGTCCCGATGCTATGTGCAGTGCTCATCTGATCCAGGAGAAAACCGGCGTCGAGGCGATCCCTCATTTCGTTGCCCGTCATTTTACCTCGCTTGGTTTTGAAAGTCATTTGCTTGGTGCCGCGGCGCTTGACATTAAAAATATACTCTGTGTGACCGGTGACAGTCCTGAGGAGGGGAGAAGTACTTTTGAACTTAACGCGGTCAGACTGATTTCGATGGCAAGAGGTTTCAAAAATGGTTTGACATCCGCCCGAAGATCGATCGAACCGATTGATTTTTGCATTAGTGCCAGCTTCAATCCCAATGTACCTAATGTCCATGGCGAGTTCCTCAAGGTGGGAGAGAAGGTTAATGCCGGTGCTGAAGTTTTTTTTACACAACCGGTATTTGATCCAGAATTATTCTTGAAAGTTATTGGTGGATTTAAGAAATATCCCGGGATAAAAATAATCGCCGGGTTATCCTATCTATATACAAAAAAACGTGCCTTCGCATTAATGAAGTATTTGGGTATACCCTATGATTATATTAAAGAGATCGAAGAGATTGATGAAACCGAGCTTTTATTGAGAACCGCCGGGCAAATCAGAAATGCGGTCGATGGATTCTATATTATTCCGATCGCTAAATACGATAATGCCTTAACCCTGGTCAAAAACCTTCGTAATATCTGTCGTTAGTCCTATTTAATTAATCCCAGCAATTGCCCGAGCAAGAATTGAAAGCGTCCGATCAATAAACTGATTCGCGCCATGACCGTATAGCCGAACGAGGCACCAAAACCAAGCATAATAAAAATAATTCCAATGTTGGATATTGGCTTCAGTATACCTTTTCGCTCCTGGGAAAAGAAAAAGTAGATCAAGGTACAGAGTACTCCGATCATTACGATTATTGCCCCTAATCCTGTATCCCATCGGGAAAAGGCTTCGCCGACCAATATTGTTCCCTGGATTTGTTTAAGAATGTCACGCTGGAACACGGCCGGTATCGCGACACCTGATCCCCATCCCAGCACAAAGGCGATCGGCAAACGGATCAGAAAAGAGAATTTTGGTATGAATCGGCTGAAATAGCACAAGGCGAATGTTAGTGGGATGAGGTACATTAAATTACCTTCTCTGAACAAAGGCGAAAAAAGATTTGGATAGATCTGATTATGCCAGGTCAGGGCAATGAGATAACCGGCTGATAGCCCGACGAAGAGATGTTCAGCCAACCGGTAGAAGAAATTGTCCCGATATAAAAATGAAAATATACATATGGTCAATATTGCTGCAAGCCATATCCAGGGATCGGTCGAAATATTCATTTTTTCCTCCGGGCAAAGAAGTACCCAGTGTTCCCAAGAATAATAAAGATCATGATGATCAGATGACCAAGTGATTGGGCATCCATACCCTGTGTCGCTTTAAGGTCGCCGGTTGAATAACCAGCGCGACTGACCATAGTTTCATATTCAGATGCGCCTTTCATTCCCGAAAGCAGGCCGATAACCTGGCCGGTTTCAACATAAGGATAGACATCAGCGGCTGATACCGCCGTTACACCGACCCCAAGCTTTGCACCGTATCGAGCCTGGGCGTACAAAAGCCAGGCGCGGTATCCTGGATCACCGGCTGAGAGACTGATTACATAACTCAGATCTTTATAATTCCTCAGGTCATGCATAATCGTAAGGGAGTCAATGGGTGTGCCGTAATAATCGACCGGGAATACGTCTTTAATATTTTCACCCATACCCAATAACACGGCTGCGACCCCGAATTTATAACCAAGGAAAGCATATTCCTCACCGGATTTGATATTATATTTGGAGGCGAGATCATCGATCGCCATTTCAACCATGCCCGTACCCTGCGGCCACAATGCCAATAGTATAACTTTGATTTTTTTGGAAAAACAGTGATTAAGCATAGCGACCAGCATCGGGTATAATTCAGGCATGGATTGCGGATCAAAATCGCAAGATATAAGCACTGCTTCTGAATTCTCATTAAGATCATCAATCGCATCAAAAAGTTTCTTACTTTGAGGCATTATATTGACCGGCATACCCAATGGTATTATTAAAGGTAATGCGACCGCAATCGCAATGGTCAGGAAGACCACCTGTCTTGGTATTTTAAGAAATAATCCAAAGATCTTCATGTTATTTCCCTCCACCAAGCCATGAACGTTCAACGCCGAGGATTATTTTTAAAGCAGTTGATATGCTACCGAAAGCAACGCCGAAAATTATACCTCTTTTGGCGGCAGTGTTGGGAATCCGCAATATCCATTCAGCAATATTTGGCAAATGAGGACTAATATAGTAACCAAATGGGACCATGCCAAGCATAACAATGAATGCGGCGATCAGTAGTATCGTTGCTTCTTTGGTCCGGGCGCGGAATGCGCGATACGCAGCCGAAGCCATGTAGAATGCAAGGATAGCATACATTGATGCACCGAGTGGAACGATGATATTGCTATATAAGACCATAAATAGAGTGCCGGCTCTTATTCCCCAGAATAAGCCCAGTATCGCCATTGTGAACAGACTGACCAGAGTAACGATGCTGAAATACCAGTTTTCCTTTTTGCGTTTGATTTTTTCAGTGTGATGATCAAGTAAGCTACCCACACCCAACACCCAGGCAAACCCGACAATTGCGATTACCCAACGTGTGCTATGAGTATAAAAGCCAACACTCACTTTGTGTGGTATGAAGAACTGGACGATCATGATCAAACCAAAAAACATGCAGATAAATAGCGGAAGTTTTTTTTTCATTTTTGAGCTCCTAGTTAAACATCGAATAACGACCGAATATCTGTAAAACCAACCAGCATAAGAATGGATGCAATGATCAGTATGAATAGGATTATCATTTTACCCCAATCCTGTCCTTTTAGGGACCCCATCAACAGCGGTTCGCGGGAAAGATAAGCTGAGGCCGCATATAATTCTTCACCGATCAAAGTGTAATCGCAAGCGGTGATAAAAAAAGGCAGCTGAAAGATCGAATCAGTGCCGGCGATCTGTATCGCACCGGTCGCCGCACCGGTTTCGGCCAATGCCAATGATTCAGCCCAAAAATATCCAAGGAAAAGATTTGTTGCTGGTTTTTCCCGAACCATTGTACCACAAACTGCGGCAACATAAGCCCATTGGTTTTCGGTGATAAAATACACATTATCCGGATTAAAAGCATCGGGTCGTCCGGCATCGGCATACGATTCTTTAACAATTTCACGGGCAACAATATATACAACCGGACTTCGATTGGGGACAATCAGCTTTGTATTATATTCAGCGGTTTTTTTAGCTACTTTTGACAATATGTTCAGGGAAGCGATCGTAGCGATATCATCTATGGTCGAGAGACCGGGTATATACAATATTGGTCTTCCCATTTCAGTTGCGCGCCCCACTGCTTCCTCAAGTGCATCAAGACCAGGTATTCGTCGAATGAACATTTTTTTTCCAATGCGCGCCTGATATATAAACCAAAGCACCATTACTGAGTATAGAAGCAAACCAACCAGGATATTAATACGTCCGGTATGGAACCATTGAGATGAACTGGCGGCCGGTTCTGAAATTTCAGAATTCGCAATAATAGCCCCATCTTTTATCGCCGAGATTTGATAGCGGTATTTTACGCCATCTTTAGCTTTATTATCAATGAACAGACCGGTTTCTTTAGGAACTGAACCGATCTTAATCAATTCTTCATTTTCGGTCGAGCGGTATATATTATAAGCATTTAACAATGAGTCAGAGTCCGAAAGTTTCCAGGTGATCAGGATCTTGCCGCCGTCATCATTCGGTTGGTCTTTGGCGATTGGTTTACCCGGGGGTTCAAAGGAAAGAATTAATAATGCGATCAATACATGCATAAAGATCTCCTTTCAATGATACTAGGTAAATTAAACCGTTGCGAATTTACCGGTAATTTTATATCAGGACAAAATGATATCAAATTATTTGGCGGTTAATGTTAAATATGAAATTAATAACGAGGCGAAAACTGCTCCGATTTCGACATAATCCTGCCAGAATTTAAATATCTGGCGGGGTACATAAATGCGATCACCTTCCTCAATGATCGGATTTTTGCGGGACGATATCTTTTTCTTTTCCCGTTGGACATAGGTACCGCTTAAAAATGCGTCGCTCAGGGGACCGCCAGCTAAACCGATATAATCGCTGGCCGTCAGATTGGGTTGAAAAGTGAACGCACCCGGGTTTACGACCTGTCCTTGAACAAAAACGAGTGCATTTATTGATGGTATAACCAATACGTCTGCATCCTGCATTAATATGTTTTCTTCACTTTCTATATCTCGAATGATTTCAGATAGATCGACGGCAATTTTGTTGTCTTCGCGTTCAATATAGGAATTTCTTAGATCGGCCCATGGAGTGGTGCCACCAGCCTTGGCAATAAAATCTGATATACGTTCATCCTCAAGCAATTCATATATACCTTCACTTGTACGCTCTCGAGCCGCGGTTAATTCCGCTACTCTCAATTCATAACCTCTTCGACCAAAAACCGCGCCCTTTACTATCACTGATTTAGCCATACGTGGTACATAGAGTATATCGCCATCCTGTACATAGGGATTGTATTTTCCATCGCCGGTTTTCTCGAATGCCTCAAGATTTACTAGTGCATGTAATTTGCCATTCCGTCTTAATTCGATATGCGAGCGTGATCCAACCGTGGATATTCCACCCGCCCGATTGATTGCGATTGACACCCTATCTACCGGATATGCCCATATTGTTTCCGGATATTTAACTTCGCCGATCACAAAGAGATTAAAACGGCGCATGCCGATCAAAGTTATATCGGTATTGACATTGCGATAGTATCGGGAGAACACAACCTGCATTGAATCGCGCGCATCCTTAAGGGTTAGTCCATACATGGGTACGGCTGCGACCACGTCGTATTTTGGTACATATACCCCTTGAGCAGTCGGCAATGAAGTTACCGGAACCTCGATCGTTATTTTCCCTTCATAGGTCACTCCGGCTAAATATGAATAATTGGTTGCTCCGGTTATTGTTATCAATATACTATCACCGGGCATCAAAATATATTCTTCTGAAACAATGGGTCTTTCTAACCCGCTTGATGCCGGAATTTCCTGAGGATAAGCGGTTTTTATTAACAGTAAAGTGAAAATTATGCAATATATTGCAGATATGTATTTTTTTATCATAAATAAATTATACTTAAACGATAGTTCAAGTCAATGAGATAAAAACCGTTATCAGTCATCAGATATCGGTCATCTGTAATACTCCCTCTTGACAGCATAGCATGCTATTCATATAATACATAGAGAGGTGATTTTGAGATTTTTCTTTATTGGGATAAGTATAATTGCATTAGCATACTCTTTAACAGTTGAAGTCCCGGTTATGGAATTAGAATATCAAATCGATAATATCGGTCAATTCGATCGCATAAATATTATATCTGCAAATTCGGTCGATGGTCAGCCCGGTACGCCAGAATTGCCGTTAGTCGCCTATAATTATTTACTGCCCCGGGACCAGGTTACGATTAGCATTGAAGTCAACTCTGCGGTCTGGGAGGAGATCAAGACACAATATTATCTTTATCCAATTCAAAGACCAACATCGATTGAGACCGTTCAAATTTTTACCGAACCGGATCCGTTTGCCTATAATTCAGCAGAAATAGTCCCGGGGTCGCCGATGATCTCATACCGATGCGGAAATCTACGCGGCTACCGGCTTTTACAAGTTCAGATCTCACCGTTCCGTTATGTCGCTGCTGATAAAAAACTCTGGGTACTGAAAAAACTATTTTTGAATATTGAGACAAATTATGATCTCCCTGGATTTGCGCCCTATCGGACGACAATTATTGGACAGCAGCACACATTGAATTGCTTATCGCAGATAATCATGAATAAAGAGGTCTTGAATAGCCCCGCCTATACACCATCTATTATTATTCAAGAAAATAGAAAAGATTCATTGCCGGCGGATCTTCCTTCATTAATTGGTCCCCCAGTCGATCTCATTATAATTACGGATAATGAACAGCTGAGCGCCTACAATGTTTTTGCCGAGTATAAAAAATCCACCGGTTATAATACTGTAGTCAAGACCATGAGCTGGGTTCGTCAGAATTACAGTGGTCATAATGATGCTGAACGGATGCGCAATTTCATTAAAGATGCCTATCAATTTTGGGGTATTTCATTCGTGCTGCTAGGCGGGGATACGCCGATTGTGCCAACCGCATTGGTCTGGATCGACCGCCGTGTGATCTTTTCAGGATTGTGGCTGCCGATCGCTACGGATCTGTATTTTTCTGATCTTGACCGTGATTGGAACGCTGATGGTGATGATCATATCGGTGAAGTGGAGGATTCGGTCGACCTTTATCCTGATGTATTTGTCGGACGTTTACCAACCAGGAGCAGCAATGATGTATTGAATTATTTAAGCAAAGAAAAGAAATATAATAATCCTGATACTGCATCATATCAAACCCGTGCGCTTAGTTTTAGTTCAAATCTTGACGATAACTGGCCGGGATTGCCCTGGGCAACTGATATCATGAACCGACTGCCATTTTATTTCACCAAGCGCTATCTGGATGAATCATTGGGGAATTTAACCGTTGAATCATTATATGATTCAATTCACAATGGGTTCAATGTAGTCGTTGGTGTTGGTCATGGCGATGTCAATAATATGGTTATTCATTATGCCTGGCCGCGTTTATTTATTACCAATTTCTTTTATGATTCATTGAGAAATGATCCTTTATATTCGGGATTATTAACGGTAGTTACCTGCTATACAAATCCATTCCATGCTGATTGTATGGGCGAGCACTGGGTTATGAACCCGATTGGTGGAGGACTTGCATATCAGGGACCTACCAGTTCCAGTGAAGGAAATATTCATAAAGAATATGTGAAAAATCTGGTGAGCAATATTTTTACT
>MEUM01000060.1:0-4322 GCA_001771735.1 Caldifarciminota bacterium RBG_13_43_14
CCCGTATTTAAAGAACATGATCTCGAAGTTCAGGCACGTCTTTAAATACGGCGGCGAATTATTCCTGCCCGAAATCAAAGTTGATAACCCAAACCCAGGCGCGGTCCAGTGGATTTCCCAATATTATTATGCGATCCGCAACCAGCAGAAAAAAGTTGAACAGATTGTTATCCTGACCCAAAATATAACTGAGCATAAGATTGCCGAAATTGCCCTGCGCGAAAGCGATATCAAATTCCGGACCATTGTTGAAAATGTAAATGTCGGAGTATTCAGAACAACCGGCGATCCGCAAGGCCATTTTGTCCAGGTAAATCCTGCCCTGGCCAAGATCTTTGGCTATAAATCATTAAAGAAATTAATGAAGAAACGGGTATTGGAGCTGTATCATAATCAAAAAGATCGACGCCTGCTTATTAAAGAATTGCAGCATAAGGGTACGGTCCTAAACAAGGAAATATTGATGCGAAAAAAAAACGGCTCTTCGATCTGGGTTTCGCTATATGCAAAAGCTCAGTTTGATGATAAAAGTAAAGTAATATGGATCGATGGTGTTATCGAAGATATTGCCGAACGTAAACAAAAAGAAGAACAGCTGCGTGCCCTGTCCTTGGTCGATGATCTCACCGGTCTATATAATCGCCGCGGATTCATGACGCTTGCCGAGCATCAATTGGAAATAGCTCATCGGGAGAAAAATGATCTAGTGTTGCTTTACACTGATCTCGATAATCTCAAGGAAATAAACGATGAATTCGGCCATCTAATCGGTGATCAGGCACTGACCGAAACTACTAGAATTCTTAAACAGACCTTCCGCGGTTCTGATATAATCGCCCGCATCGGTGGTGACGAATTCGTAGTGCTGACCTCGGAAACTCCTGCGACCCGCGCTCACAATCTTTATATAAGATTAAAAACAAGCCTTGATGCGTTCAACAAACAAGCCAAGCTGCCTTTTAGACTTGAATTAAGCATTGGCTGGGCGCATCACGATCCACAGAAACCGAAAACGATCAACAAACTACTCACTCTTGCTGACCGATCAATGTACCATCATAAGCAAAGCAAGGAAAAAAATGTCGTTCATTGATCCCTGTTTTTTATTCTCATATCGACCTGAGCGCCAATCTTATGGGTAAGATTGTTATCCCGGCGTATTATTGAATACTTGCTTGATATTGTAAGCAAGCTGGTTAAATTTCCGGACAGGTAAACAAATGAATAATCACCAAGGCCATAAAGCATACGATTGTTGATAACCCCGGGCAGATCGATCTCATATACATTAAGCCGTGCTTGATAATTTTCAGTATCAAAAATGCCGTAACGCAAACGTAATTTCAGGAACTTTTTGTCCAGACCTATTTCCAGACAACCGATCAATCCCCGGTAAACACTGTCTTGTGCAAAAATATATTTATCCTCGAGCCTTAGATCGAAAAAAACTGATCTGAAAGGCTTTGCCCGTATCAGAATTGCCGAACCGGCACGATCGAAATTTGATGCATACCGCCAGTTCATCTGCAATCGACCGACAAGAAAGCTTACCTTGCGCTCGAATGCAAGAGCAAAACGGTATAGCATGGAATCGGATTCCGCGTTTTTTTCATACTTCAGGTCTGCATTAAAATTACAAAACTTATTACGACTGCTGATCTCAAATGCCCCACCCAGATAGCCGTTTTTTGATTCAACTCCCTTTGGGGAAATGAACCCGATCGGAAAATACTGCACTGCCGCGGTGAAATCACATACACTGAATCCATTGCTGAACCCGAATATCCCACCTATTCGATCCTGATGGGCCCGGGCTACTTCACCGAACATCAAGAATGACTGACCGTGATAATTAAATTCGACGCTCGATATCCAGAAATGATCTCCATAGAATCCGCGCAGGGAATCACTGCTGACGAATGCCGGTTCATATTTGCACCAGTATGTCCGGTTCGCGAACAAATATCGGTCATAGCTGTATTTTACATCATAACCGATCAACTCTTCGTTAAGGCGATCCTTATAAGACCGGCTTTGCGTATCGACATGATCGCCTTCAAAAAAAGAATACGCGTAGCCGTTCGAGTCGATACGCGCATCTATTTTCTGATTCGAATAGAACAGCGTTAAATGAGCGAGCAGCGAATCGCTCAACGCGGCGCCGAAAAAACCTCCATTTTCAATCACCGAAGTATAGGGTATGATGCCCCGTTCTTCGATCTGCAAACGCAGATCGCTCCCATATAAAAATGAACCGGCTTGTGACAGCACAAGGCCCTTGCCCAGATCAAGATTGTAGCGACCAATGACCAAATGTCTTTTTCCCTCATCGGTCATCAGTCCCACCGCATAATAATCGAAAAGTGAACGTTCGTAACGGTCCTTTTCATTTATGAAATAAACTCGATAAGGGCGACTGAATAATTCATGTTTAGAATAACAATCATCCGCATACTCATGGTCCGGAAAGAAACGCTGCCAGCGCACGCGGCTGTGATATTTTTCAACCACGATCTTTTTTGTCATAGTGGTTACATAAGGCTTGATTCTCTCGAACAATATCCGATCCATTCCCGGAACATTTATTAGTTCATTGATATTATTATATGCACCGTGCTGGCGCCGGTATTCAATTATGCGCATGCAGTCATTAACCGACAGATAAGGTATCCGGATCAATTCAGAAAATTCAGCCTTATTGACATCAATTGGGGCAATACGCAACATCTCGATCTCGCGCGCGATGATCTCAAGATCATTTTTGCCTTCGATCTCGAATATTACCGCATCATCGATCAACATGATCATAAATATCAACATCATAATTGAAACATCGCTCCAAATGTGTGTGATAGACCAAGATCATAATGACTGCTACCCTGGTAAACCAGGCTCAGTCGACCGAGCCTGAAACAACCGACGAATTCAATTAGAACCGGGTCGGTATTCAAACCAAATCCGATCTCAACAAGATTGAAGAATCTCGATTTGATCCCGGTATTATAAAAAAGCAGATTACCGGCGATCGAGCGCACGGCGAGACTAAAAACAATACGGTTTTCAAGAGTGTAATCAGCTCGTACTGAGTATGTAACCGGTAAGCGGTCACCGGATGAAAAACGCGGCTGATTGATATTATTGATCCAGCCGCTCAGAAGCAGAGGTCCGAGCTGACCGGCGCTGCCGGCGCGTAAACTATAGTTAAAACGGTTGCTATTGCCACTGATCCAGCAGTTCAGGACATGAAGACCTAAACCAGCACTAATAAGATCATATATCAGAACGTTAAAACTGCCGTTAAGGTCATTTTCTCGATACAATTCCGACCCCAGGCTGTTCAAACCGATCGAATAGGAACCGGATTGTAAGTGAATTTCATATTCGCGCAATTCGCTCATACTGAACCTGGTACCGGCACAAAAACTTAACACCGCCGGCTTGTTCCGGATCAAGGCAGGGTTGAATTGATCTTCCGTGAAAAAGTTTTCCGGGAAAAGTCCTGATTCAAATAATGCAAAAAGCAGTACTATTATCATTGTTTATTTTTAGTCTTAAGGTTTAAAAAGCTATGCTGATGCGACTTCTAATGTCATCTCATGTACTGCAATTACCTTTACCTTTTCCTCTTTCTTTATTTTATCATTGCAGAATGCCTGCCAGTATTCTCCATGAACATACACGGTACCCCCTTTATCAGTGATATCAGTCCGGGCGACTCCTATTTCGCCGACCATGCCCTCTTTTCCGCTAACTGGTTTACGGAATTGGGCACTTAGACCAAGTATTAGCAACAGTATAAAAAATCCGGCAACAATGACGACTGTAAGCACTATTACCTCCCATGATATTCTCAAAAATGGAACATTGCTATTGAACAAAATTACCGAACCAAAGACCAGGGCCGCAATACCGCCGATCGTCAGCAGCCCGTGGCTGGTGATATAGATCTCCAGAATAAAAAATATCGCGGATAGAATTATCAGCGCAACACCCGCATAATTAACTGGCAGAAGATGCAAGGCATATAATCCCAAGAGCATACATATACCGCCGACAACACCAGGGAAAATCATCCCCGGGCGCTGAAGTTCAAAGAACAGACCATAAACACCTAATAATAACAGGATATATGCGATCGTCGGATTGGTCAATAAGAGTAACAGCTGGTCCCGAAAAGTCATCGGGATATTTTTTACACGGTAATCACCGATCTCCATTATTATCATTTCATTGTTAACTTCAATCTGGCGGCGGTCGATCGCCGCGATAAGTTCATCAATATCCGATGCGATGATCTCGCAGACATTAAGGCGCTTGGCTTC
>MEUM01000060.1:4330-5680 GCA_001771735.1 Caldifarciminota bacterium RBG_13_43_14
CGATCGAAACACTCAAACGCACTGCCTCTTCGGCCCACTGCACATTACGTTTTCTTTCTTTGGCCAGTGATATCAGATAGGCGACCGCGTCGTTCGTCACTTTTTCGGTCATAACGCTGTCCATTTTTTCACCGCCTGCGCTCACCGGATGAGCGGCGCCAACATTCGTGCCCGGTGCCATCGCGGCAATATGACTGGCGTACAACAGAAAAACACCGGCCGATGCCGCGCGTGCGCCTTTGGGTGCGACATATACTACAACCGGAACTTCAGCATTAAGAATGCGTTTGGTCATTTCGCGCATTGATATATCAAGACCACCGGGCGTATCGAGCTTTACGATCAAACATACTGCGTCATCTTTCTCGGCAATCGAAATAGTTCTCATTAGATAATCGTAACTTGCTGAGCTGATAACACCATTCAACTCAGCAACATATATATTGGTCGTGCACAATAAAAACATCAAGGCAAGCTGCATCAACCAACTATATACAAATATTTCAATGGGTCAAGATATGACTGATATCAGTCAACTGATAACCGTTATTTGCAATCCGTTATCTGTAATCTGTTATTATCTTCCTTTCATTACTACCATCAAAGATTTTTTGGAAAATCCAAAAAATCTTAAAAAAAACTCTTGACAAAAAAAAAATTCTTGTTATAATACTTATAAAAGGAGGTAACAATGCCGAAGTGCGGTGCGAAAAAGAAAGCAAAGACAAAGAAGACTACCAAAGCGAAAGCCAAGAAAAAGAAGAGGTAGCATTTCTTAAAAAGAGAAGGGGGGCATTGCCTCCCTTCTCTGCTTTTAAATCTGCGATGAGCTATACTTTTTCAGAACTCCCGGCAATTAACATTGACAGCATTTTAGGATTGATTATAATTATCAATGGAAGCGGGAGATTTTAAAAACCTGTATGAAAATCTCAATAAGAATTTAAAAGAATTGAAAGAATTGACTAAAAATTCCGATTCCCTGGAGGCCACGCTCCGGACTCGCATTTTTGAACACATAAAATATCTGTACTATAGCGTCGCCAAAGCAATGGTTGATATCGGTCATAGCATCGTTCTTGAAAACGACTTTCGTGATCCGCTAAATCGGGCCGATGTTTTTATTAGTCTTGCCGAGCACGACATAATCATTCCATCGGTAGTGCCGGGAGTCAAAAAATCCGTTCTGGTGATGAATAAGCTAAGTCAAATGTCGTATGATGAAGTAAAAGAGCTGGTCAGCGTCAGTGTTGACGATATACATAAATGCCTTGATTCTTTCCAGGTGTACTTCGAGCTAAAGGATAAAAAATTTTGAAGATCGTCCTGCCGATTTTTGCTTTTCTCTTT
>MEUM01000061.1:0-8986 GCA_001771735.1 Caldifarciminota bacterium RBG_13_43_14
GTGATTTCTGGGTTTTGAAAATCGACACAAATGGAAATTATTCATGGGGCCAAACATATGGCACTATTGATCGGGATGAGGCCTATTCTATCAGTGAAGTTCGTGAAGGCGGTTACATTGTAGCTGGGAACAAGCAAGATGCGGAAGGAAATTACGATATATGGATTATACGAATTAATGCAACCGGTACTATTATAGAATGGGAACAAACCTATAATAAAGGAGACTATGATGAAGCCAATGAAATATATCAGACATCCGATGGTGGTTTTATTGTTTCAGGGTATACGGATTATAATTCAGGAGAGTGCTGGATATTAAAACTCGATGCGGATGGGAATGTTCTATGGGAAAAACTCTACGGAGGCGGTTACACCGATAAAGCGTATTCCATTAATCAGACAACGGACGACGGATATATAGTCGCCGGGTATACGTATTCATATGCCACGTTAGACACTGACATGTATATACTGAAATTGAACTCAGCGGGCGACATGGAATGGGAAAAAACATTTGATGGCGAATACCAGCATGAAGATGCCGTGCGTTCAATACAACAAACTTCAGATGGCGGATATATTGTCGCCGGTTTTACGACAACATATACAAATAAAACGGATATATGGTTAATAAAACTCAATAACACAGGTGAAGTTGTACAATGATGATATCGCCTCATGATGCCATGAGGCGGATTATATATTGATAAGGAAGTAACGAGGGAAAAGCCCGGAGGATGCCATTATGGGAAAAAAGATATTTTATAAATCAGCAATTATTTACATATTATTTTTTTTAAGTCTGGGATGTTATGAAAACAGCACCCTGGAAAAGGCATCAGGATTGTTGTTTTTCAACACGTTGACTTCCCACACGGAAACGCATATGGTGAAAGCCATACCCGCTTCTATTATTGAGGAAAAAGCGGATACTTCAAAATCTAATGAAAAAGAAGAAACTATAGCCTACGCTAACAATATGTGGGACCTTTTTGACTCAAACACTACTACTGTTTTTTCAACCTCGGGAACTGTTACATATAAAATCTCATTTGATGCGGATATTGATCTTATTCGCATGAAAATATACGGGAATACATCATATAAAATAAACGTCTATTCAAAATCAGGGGACGAGTCGAGCATAATTAAGCCCCTGTGCGTAAATGAAAATAATTTAAAGGATTCATGGAATAACCTTACCGCCGATGAGACCATACGCACCGATACGCTTGTACTGGAAATCACACCTAAAGGAGAAAGCGGCATCCGGGAAATAGAGTTTTGGAAAGAAGAATCAATTAATCTCGACAATGATGCGATACAATCGAATTTGGCAACGGTCGGGTCATACAGTGACCTTGCAGGCATAGCTAAAAAAAGCATTGTTCATATAAACAGTACCATAGCTCTTCCACAGGAACTTTCCATATCAAATAATAAAGATGAAAACAATAGAGCTATAATACACGTGCCGCTGTCTTTGAATCCGATTCTCCTGAATCGCGCATTCATTATCTATCGAGCAAAGAATATATCAACGCCCCTCGCTATCGAGCGGCGTATCAACAACCTGTCATGGAGCGGCGGGCATGATGTCCCCCAAGTGACCGATTCTTCCGGTGAATGGATTGATCTTTTTGAGGAGATAAATCCGCAGTGGCTTGTTCAGGGCGATAATATCGTAGAGTTCAGAACAGACAAAGCCGACATCTCCATTCAGGACCTGAAGCTTGTGTATGTAACGGATACAGGTTGGAATAGGGTGATTTCATGCTCCAAGCCCGAATTGTATGATTCTGATATCAGTACCGGCAGTGATGTAACGTACGATGAAAATCTGGAATGTAAATTCGAACGGAGTATACAGCCCGAAAAAGTAATGTTTTATTTAACGAAAAAAGCAAACGCGAAAGTTCAACTTCAATACCTCAATAGCGGACAATGGCTTACCATAAAAAATGGCTGGAGCGCAGGTATATCCTCAATGGAGCCGGGCTGGAACAGCATGGATATTCCCGTGCCGGTAGTAACTTCAGCATTGCGCCTTCAGTTTGTTTCGAACGGTGCAAACAACGTCAACAATAACGCGGTCAATCTGGGAGAGATCAGGATGTGCGGCAGCCCTGTTGGCGATCCTAATTCAGAGCCGCGCATTGTCATAGGCTATCCGCGAAACGGCGAATATTACGGCCGCAACGCTTACATTCAGGGATTCGTTTCTTCCAAGTATCAATCTCAAATAACCATTGAAGGAAAAACATCCGAACAAAACGTGCAGGATAATTCGTTCAGCGTTGCCCTCTCAAAGGATGGAACAAGGTTCTCGTCGCAGAATGATGATGATTCCTGGGAGCCGGTGATATATGCTCTTAATAATAGATTTACTATTAATGAAAAGATACAGCTTTATAAAAACCTGCTCAGCACAACCCAGGGATCATCGACCGGAACAAATACCGGCGGGAGCGGCGGTACAGGATCCAATACCGGTGGAAACAACAATGGATATACTGTCGAAGTTGATCCCGGCATCGCGAAGACCATATCGTATGGGCCGATAACTATTGAGATACCGGCAGGCGCGACCGATGAGAAGATCACTATAACAATAATACCCCTCACCAAAAGTGAAATCGCGACACTTAATCCGGGAATGATCAATGTAACCTTTCCGGCCGCAGGATACAGATTCCTTGTAAATGGGAAAGCTCATTATTCATTTAAAAAACCGATTCTGATATCTTTCACGTATGGGAAAACCCTGCTTCTTCAAGGGCAGAGTGATAATGACGTCTTCATGTATTATTATGATGAAGCTGGAAAGACATGGAAGCGTCTGAAGCGCGTCAACACCGGTACGCCAAAAAACACGCAAACAAACAGCTCGACGCAGACTATAAGCGTATCGAGTAACAATGTATCGGACTCAAGCTCATCCGGACTTATTACCTCAGAAACAGACCATTTTACCGATATAATAAATGCTACAATTACGGTACCGGAAAATCCCGACCCACTTCTTTATAATCCCAATTCGATCAAGGATATCAAGGCCGGGAATCCAATGGATGGTATCAATATTATTCAACCGCCGGCTCCCAACAATATGGGCGATGTAAGATTAGAATACCCGATCGATGTTCCTCCAGGCAGAAAAGGCATGCAGCCGAATGTAGCGGTGATCTATAATTCCGGGCACAAGAATGGATGGCTGGGAGTGGGATGGGATATACCGATCAGGGCTATAACGTATGATACCAAAAATGGCATACCGCGATATAAACAGGAATACGCGCAGTATGATCTATATCTTCTTGATGATGAAGAGATTGTACCAGTCGGGAATGGAAGGTATCAATTGCGAGTTGAAGGAAGATTTAGCAGAATTATTAGATATGGTGATGCTTATACTAATTATTACTGGGAAGTAACGGATAAAAGCGGCACGAAATATGTGTACGGCCGGAGCAATAATGCACGACTTAAAAATTATCGCGAACCAGGAAACATATTCAAGTGGTGCCTGGAGAAGATTGAAGACGCAAATGGGAATTCAATTCTTTTTTCATATTTCCATGATGATTTACTTCCGGCAAGCGGTGAACCTTCAAGTCAGATATATCTTGAAGAAATTACCTATACGGGAAGAGGAGACTCGCCCGGGCCATATAAATTACAATTCGTGCGCGATGATGGCGGACGGAGTGATAAAATTATCGATTGCAGGGGCGGATTCAAAATTGAAACACGATACCGGCTGAATGCTATTAATATCGTATACGATAATGCTATTATTAGGCAGTATGTTATAACGTATAACCCCAAAGGATTTTTTGAAAAAACAACAGTGAAAAGTATAGATCAATATGGAAAAGGCGGCATTATAAATCCATATGGGAAGTTTAATACCCATATTTTTGAATATCATGACAATGAAATTGATTTCACAGAAACAAGTTCACTATTTCATGATTTATTTGATAATGGACACGATGTAGCAGATGAAAACGGCAGGTATTTCAACCTGGGAAATATCTTCAATCAAACCGGATCATATTCAGCTACAAACGCCTATGCAGGTTTATGTAGTATGGTTGGTTTTGCTTCATTATCAGGTACTCGCAATTCAATTGGAATTTCAGTCGGCTCATCAACATCTAACAATGATATTAAATTACAGATGATCGATATCGATGGAGACGGTCTGGTCGATCAGGTCTATTCGTTGAATGATAAGGATACTGTAGATATCCTACAGAGAGGGGTATACTATCGTAAAAATATGGGTATGAATTCAGGTAATTATCAATTTGATTCGCCCAAGAAGATTCAATTCTTATCTGATAATCTGTACAATATCGGCCATAGTACCGCAAAAACTGATGCGACAGGCGAACAGCTTCATTGGGGGAATATTCATATTATTAATGATGTTTTAGATACAACCTCTATTAACCAGTCATACTTTATGGATGTAAATGGAGATGGCTATACCGATTTTGTATATTGCGATGAGACAGGCAGCACTATTTTTTACAACAAAGGTATTAATGAAAATGGTGAACTGGATTTTTCCGATTCTCCACCGGCCGGTTTTGATTCAGGAAGCAGCGGAGTATCGGTGAATTGGTCATCCGCATCATCCAGTTCCGTGAGCGAGAAATTGAATAAATTCCACCGTGATGATCCGGTACTGATGTGGCGGGCGCCCTATAGCGGCAAGGTAGAAATTACAGGAAATGCCCGCCTCATACCCAAAGCGCAGTTAAAGAGTGGAAGCGCTGAATATTCAACAAATGACGGCGTTCACATAAGTATACAGAAGGGCGGCGTTGTGCTCTGGTCAGCTGATCTCGCTCCTGCAGGCAATCAACCGGTAACGCCTTCCGGTGTGGATAATGTTGACGTGAACGCCGGCGATCAAATATATTTCCGGATTAATTCGATATATGATGGGTCATTCGACTGCGTTGAATGGAATCCTATCATTGAATACAAAGGTGTTGATTCCGATCTTGTTGATGAAAATCTTTTTCCCGTATACCGATACAGCGCGCTTTCAGATTTCAGCACAGCGGGCGCGTTGGAATCAACGCTTCCCCTTCTGAAAGGGACACTGCGGTTAGAGGGGACAGTTATAAAAAATGGTATCACGTCTGATGATGTGAATATCCATATAACTACAACAGACGTTAATGGCATCACAACCACAATTCTTTTATACAATATTCCGGGTGATATGACAGGAGAAATTAATATTGGACTGCCAGTTGAACGATCCTCAAACGGCGGTGAGCAATTACTGTGTAGAATGACCTCGGATACGCCGATTGACTGGTCAAAATTAAAATTTAAACCTAAAGTGACGTATACTGCAATTGAAGGAGTTGACACAGTTTATGATGAAGAAGGTAATTATCGGTTTGTTTATGAGGTCCCGGTTTCAATAAATATGTATCCCGATCATGACCCGGATCCGATATTCCCTCATCTGGTGACCGCTGCAAAAGCAGGCAGGGCTCGTGTTGTGTATACTATCGATCCCTTAGTGCCGGCTGATCCGCTTATGCCGGATGATTATATAGCGAATATATCCATTGCTATGAAAAAAAATGGCAGCCTTGTTATAAAAGAAAAGGGGACGGTGCTCAAGAGCGGCGGTGGGAATATAACAATTGATGAGGAACTTGATCTTTCCGCAGGCGACAGGCTGTATTTCGTGTGCGCCTCTGATCGTTATGATTTCACCAAGTATGTTCAGCTCGGTATCCCGCGGATTTATTATAAAGCTGATGAAATAAAACAAGCCGACGGGACAATTATCCGTCCTAGCGTAGACGTTAACTCTATGGTTTATAGAGCAAGTAAAGAACATAATGCCTTTGCAGGAGGATACCGCTCGTGGTATTTTGGCCGCTGGAATGGAGAAAAAGACCCCCTCGATCCTGCTCAAATGATATTCCCCGATATGAGCAACCTTGATGGCATTGACAATTTTGAGAATCTCAGCGATGAAGAGATGTCCCTGTTGGGAAATACAATCGGTGAAAAAATAAAGACCTTCTCTGCCATGAAACTATCGGTTAACGATGTAATCCGGACCGGGACTACGGAATGCGTGTGGACCGGCATGGATCCCGATTGCTGGATCGGAGCGGTTCAAAATCCGGAAGACGTGAATAATTCAATGTTCGCCATGAGTTCCACGCGGGTGATAAAAAAATATATTCCGCCTGCGAGCCAATCTTCGCCAGGAGCACAGGTTCAGCGTGTAACTCCGATAATTTCAAAAACATTAACAACCCGACCGGAAATAATGTCAAGCAACGGTTATTCTATTTCTTATTTTATCCAAAGATATATGGAAAAATATTATGAACTTATGATTTGGGCTGCAGCTACTAAAAACTTCAATATTCATGTGCCATTTCCTGATGTATATGCATATTATATTGGTAATTTTACCAATTCACGGTTTGTCAACAGCGAAATTGTTCAATCGTTCAGCTTTACCAATAATATTCTCAATTCAATGGATTATAATGGTGATAACTATCCAGATATAATCATTAATACAGAAGGGCAAGCGGGGGTATATTATACAAAACCTGATGGATCAGTTGATGAAAGCATTAGCGACATTGGACCATTTATGATGAATACAAATGTCGGCAGTTCAGTGTTTACAGATTATACAATAACGCCCGCCCCGAAATTAAAAAGCGAAGACGAGAATGTAGGAATACCGTCAGAAAAAGCTTATAATAAACTTGTATCATACTTTGATTCTCCTGAAAAGATATATACCGGCGAATTGTCCTCAGGCAGCGGCACTGCCTTTGATATGGTTCGAATCATTGACATAAATGGTGATAGACTCCCTGATATGGTATCGTATATTATATTTCCTGATCCGAACGTTACTGAGAAAATAATAACGGTCAGATACAATCTGGGTTATGGCTTCAGTGAACCAGAAGAATGGACAACAGTATCAAGCGGCGATGGATTCATGCACCAGACAAACGAGTCAACAACCGGGGGCACAATCACCTGTCATCAGGTTCAGTTCTCTCAGGGAATAAGTGCTGGATCGAGAACTATCACGTCAAATTCAGTTGAATATTTTGATGTCAATGGTGATGGCCTGCCTGATGAAATTACAAGGCAAGTGTCTACAGATGGATATAACAGGGTATATAAATATATTAGATTTAATACAGGTAATGGTTTCACAACGGAAAAAACTGATTGGAATTGGATGTATGTGAGAGAATCTAATACAACTGATTCCAGCATGTCAATCTTTAAATCATTCATATTCAGTATCCCGATCTTTCCATTGTTTGGTATTGTGTTGGATCTTGGTGCGAGTCAAGGCAGTTCACAAACATCGACATCAAATGTTATGCAAGATATAGACGGTGATGGCGCACCGGATTATGTTGCATCAGATCCTTCAAGCAATATGAAGGTATATGTTAATAAAAGCGGCAAGGTGAATTTATTAAAATCAATTAGCAATCCAATCGGCGGCTTAATTGAGCTGAATTATTCTCGTGAGAAAAATACTGCAGATATGCCGGAATCACGCTGGAACCTGTCAAATATAATAATTAAAGACAGCAGAGGCAATGAATCTACCTATAATTATACTTATGAAAGCGGCTATTATGACCGTAATGAACGCAAATTCTATGGATTCGCAAAAGTAAGGGAAACAAGACCGGACTTAAGCGTATTAACCACCACATACCATAATAATAATTATTATACGAATGGACTAGTTGCTGGTTCTGGATTAATTGACGCAGAGGGGAGATTGTATATAAAAACTCAGAATAACTACGAATTGCGAGAAATAAGCAGCGACATTCAATTCCCATATTTAAAAAGTAAAACGTCTTATTATTTTGATGGCGAGGAGTGTGACACTACTGGTTCAGGTTGTGCTTCCAAATTTACAACACAAGCCTATGAATATGATGAATTTGGAAACGTGACACAATTTATAGATATCGGTGACAATAATGACCCTGAAGATACTGTTTCCGCCATTGTGGGTTATACGTATAACTCTTCGAAATATATAATGAATACGCCAAATCTTATACAAGTGAGCGCCGGTGGCAAGAATTATCGTTTTAGAACATGCACCTATGATAATAATGGCAATTTAAACATACTGCGGCAATTCATTGAAAGCGGCGATGTTGCAGTTACGGATATCGATTATTATCCTAATGGGAATATGATGAGTATTACCGGCCCTTCAAATCAGATGGGACAGCGTTATTATAAAAAATATAGCTATGATTCTGAAACGGAGAGCAAAATTATTAAAATATCCGACTCGTTTGGATATTACTCAACCGCGAGCTATAACATGGCTTATGGTAAACTACATACAACTACTGATATAAACGGAAATACAACAGAATATATATATGATGAATTTGGTCGAATTGCTAGTATTATCGGCCCGACTGATGATGAGGGTTCGCCCACAGTGGCCGTGTCATATACTATCGATACACCCGGCGCCTCTGCTGTATGCAGTAATAAGTCATATAACGGAACGGGGGGAAGAATCAATATAACCACCCGTGTTGATGGATTGGGGCGCATAATAAAGACTGAAAAGGACGCGGAAATAAATAATGAACCTGGTACGATTACCACGGAATATACTTATGATGCTTTGGGAAGAGTTTCTCAGGAGATACAACCGGCACCGTCAAACGTTACATCCTATTTATATGACATTCTGGGAAGAAAGAGACGGATAACATTGCCTGATGATAATACCATAGAGTATCATTATAAAATATCGAATTGGTTTACCACAATAGTTACCGATCAGAACGGCAATTCAAAAACGTACTATCGGGATGTTAAAGGCTTGATCCGATCAGTTGATGAAGGCTCCGGGGTTAAAGCCAATTATGCATATAATCCCATGGGAGAGATTATTAACATTA
>MEUM01000061.1:9081-9598 GCA_001771735.1 Caldifarciminota bacterium RBG_13_43_14
AGATTCATTATGCTATATTAAAAATATAACATACGATGCGTATGGCCAGCACACGTCTATAACCTACGGCAACGGGGCGACGACGCAGTATGAATATACCGCGGACCTGCGCCGCCTCAAGCTGCTGACGACATCCGTAAACGGCAAGACGATCCAGAACGTAAGCTATGAATACGACGACGTGGGTAATATCACCAAACGCGCCAATACGGGCTTCGTGACTTCCGGTGAAGAAGCAAATACATCCGAGCAGACATATGGTTATGATCCCCTGTATCGGCTCACTTCCGCTGACATCCGTTATACGGGAGCGAAAGGCGCCTATAAATATTCAAGCGCCATGGCCTATGATTCGATCAACAATATCCTGTCAAAAACACAGGTAAACATGGGAGGTGACGCCATACCGGATGCTGATTATAATTATGCTTATACGTACAGCAGTGTAAAACCGCACGCGGTCGTATCGACCGGTGATGCCGCCTATCAATACGATGATAACGGCAACATGCTGGCC
>MEUM01000062.1 GCA_001771735.1 Caldifarciminota bacterium RBG_13_43_14
CACAGCGTCTTGGACGACCGGTAGTGGCCCCATATTCATTTCCCATTCTGCGAAGATCTTCACCGATCGCAGCTTCGCTTTCAGTCGGGAAAGGCCCATGACCGACCCTGGTCGTATAAGCTTTGGCAACACCCAAACTTCTTTCAATCAGCATTGGAGAGATCCCCAATCCCGATACTGCACCGCCGACAATGGTATTGGATGATGTCACATATGGATAGGTACCATAACTTATGTCAAGCAGCGCGCCTTGAGCCCCTTCAAAAATGATCTTTTTGTTATTTTTTTCTGCAGTCTCGAAAATGTCATACTCATTTACTATCATTGATTTCAGACGCTCGGCATAACCCATGTAGCGATCAAAAATCTCGCTGTCCGACAGCGGCTCGGCATGATAGATTTCCATCAAAAAATGATTTTTTCTCGAAATATTAGCGCGCAATTTTTTTTCAAAATATTCGGGATTATAAAGATCGCCGATCCTCAATCCAACCCGAGCATACTTGTCCTCATAAGCCGGGCCAATACCGCGTTTAGTCGTACCAATACCGTGCTTGGATTCTTCACGGATACGATCGATCAACAAATGATACGGCATGATCAGGTGACAAAACCTTGAGATTTTGATCCTTTCTTCAATACTGGAATCATATTTCTTTAAATCCTCAAGTTCATTGAAAAATACGTCCGGATCAAAAACGCAACCACTGCCGATCACGCCAATTATATCTTTGTGTAATAATCCGCATGGGATAAGGTGAAAAATAAATTTTGTATCTTTGAATTGTACTGTATGACCGGCGTTTGACCCGCCCTGGAACCGGGCATCGATCTGGTAATCGCCGGCAAGATAATCAACGACCTTGCCCTTACCCTCATCACCCCATTGTAAACCAACGACGATAGTATTATTGATCATAATTATTGTTTGTTAATGCAAAAACTCCAAGTGAATTTTATATATATTTGACCGTAAGTCAATAACCTAAAGCATGTAGCGCAAACCTTCAGGTTTGCTTTTGCAAGGCTAAAGCCTTACCCTACATAACTCCGCCACCATATTGATTCGTTACGTATTTCTCGTCGGTGGGAGCGGCTTTCCAGCCGCGATAAATTAATCGAGCCCGGGAGGGCTCTCCCACAAGCTATTCGCATGGAGGATAGATCCTAGATGCTTGATTATGAATTGATAATCGCACAATTATTGAATTAGCGTTTAGCGTGCAGTTTCTCGCCTTGACTTCGCGCTGATTACGTGTAGTATTAACAATTGGAGGTTTTCGTGCGCACATTAAAAGAAAAAATTTCTTTACTTACTGAAAAGATCGAGAAAAATAACTGCTGGCGGCAACGTGAATGTATCAATCTTATTCCATCCGAAACAACACCAAGCCCGCTGGTCAAACTATGCGAGATCTCCGATCCTTCTGGCCGATATGCCGAACACCGGACAATGAAAGGGAAAGAGATATATTTTTATCAGGGTATCGGTTTTATCTATGAGGTCGAAGAAGAATTGCGCAAAGAACTCGGAGAATATTTCGAATGCCCAAGTGTTGAATTAAGGCCGATCAGCGGTCAAATGGCGAATGAAATTATCTTTAAGGCCACAGTAAAATTTTTCAACCGCGGACGAAAAGAAGGCGAACCCTTCCGCCGGCTTAAGCTGGTAATGAACAATGATCTGAATAAGGGCGGTCATTTGAGTTCTCAACCAATGGGTGCGCTTTTCAATTATGTCGAAGAAGATCCAGCAACCGGGAAGGAACGAGTCATCAATTTTCCAGCAAGAAAAGATTGTTTGTATAAGACCGATACTGATGCGCTCGCTAAAATCCTCGAATCAGAGAAGCCTGAACTCATTGTTTTTGGCAAAAGTATGTTTCTGCACCGTGAGCCGGTCGAATTCGTATATAATATTATCAAAGAATGGGATCCTCGGCCCATAATAATGTATGACATGGCTCACGTGCTCGGTCTTTATGGTGTGCTCCAAGAACCATTCAAAGAAGGCGCCGACATTATAACCGGAAGTACCCATAAGACATTTTTTGGTCCTCAGCGCGGCGTGATCGCCTCGACCATAACCAAAGACAGTCCATTATCCAGACTCTGGATCGAAATCAAGAACCGCGCCTTTCCAGGCTCGACCAGCAATCATCATCTCGGCACTCTCCTCGCACTACTGATGGCCACCTATGAAATGAACGCTTTTAAAAACGATTATCAATCCCAGATCCGAAAGAACGCGCGTGCCTATGCGAAAGCATTAAAAGAGAAAGGAATTGATGTTGAAGGTGATCCGGTCGATGGATTCACTGATACACATCAGGTCGTGATCCGGGTCAAAAAGCATGGACCGGGCATGGAGATTGCTGAACGTCTTGAAAAAAATAATATTATTACCAATTATCAAGCATTACCCGATGACGAGAGTTTCCTGGAAGCAAGCGGTGTGCGCATGGGTGTGCAGGAAATGACCCGTTTTGGCATGAAAGAAAAGGATTTCAGTGTTCTTGCCAACTATGTTGCTGATGTAATAATCAAGAATGCCGACGTAAAAGATAAAATCAAAGAGTTGCGAGCCAAGTTTTTAGAAATGCATTATTGCCTGCCGCTTGATGAAGCGGCTGATTTATGCGCCCGCATTTTTACCAGCATATTCCCAAAGAAGGATTTTTTCTCGAAATTTGTAAATAACCTTCAGGATATCGCAAAAGCGCTTTAGCAATTGCAGTCTGCGGTTGAAAATACTAACCCCCTATCCCTTTTTAACAAAGGGGGATTATAATAATCAGGAACATTTGGAAATTGGAATTTAGGATTTAGATATTAGAATAACGCTATAACTAATCCCATTGACCCAAATATAATCGAATTATCATTCACGTCAACTCCTGATTGATACATCTATTGTATATATCTTGTATGCGAAGTCAATTACGATCCGGGATATCAAATCCTAAATCCGAAGCACTAAATTCTAAACAATATCAAATTACTAAATCCAAAACACCTTGACAATTGGAAATTATCTTAATGCTTGAATTAAATTCCTTTCTCCTTAGAATTATCCATGCGGGCACTGCTGGTGAATCCCTGGGTTTATGATTTCAAGGCATTTGATTTTTGGAACAAACCGGCGGGCCTGCTCATTATTGCGAATTTGTTAAAAAAATTAAATATTAAAATCGATTTTATCGACTGCATGGACCGCAACAGCCCGTATTATTTAACTAAAACCAAAACCGATCAATGGGGTCGCGGTAAGTATGAACATGAGGTCATTGAGAAACCGGATATCTTCAAGAATATTCCGCGTTATTATAAACGCTATGGCCTACCCAGAGATATTTTTTGCAAAGTTATTGATTCCCTAGAAATACCGGATCTGATCTTTATCACTTCCTCAATGACCTACTGGTATCCCGGTGTTTTCGAGGCGATACGGATATTAAAAGACCGTTTTCCAACATCAAAGATCATTCTCGGCGGTATTTATGCTACACTATGCGAAGAACATGCTCGTAAATATTCTGGTGCTGACATATTATTCGCTGGCTCGGTTGCGGATAGACAATCTGATTTCTATGAAATTCTCGGAATACAAAAAAATGAATTGCCGGCGACTGAGGAACCGATGCCTGATTATTCCGTATACAATAAGCTTGACTATGCCAGTATCCTTACGTCGAAGGGCTGCCCTTTCAGCTGTACTTACTGCGCCACGAAAATATTATGTCCTCGTTTCCAGACACTTTCCACTAATTCGATTCTGACACAACTTGAAAAACTTGTTAATGTTGCCAAAAATATCGCCTTTTTTGA
Organism: Caldifarciminota bacterium RBG_13_43_14; assembly: GCA_001771735.1. GTDB lineage: Bacteria > Hydrothermota > Tepidihabitantia > SM23-42 > SM23-42 > RBG-13-43-14. The sequence continues at coordinate 3,829 of MEUM01000062.1, forward strand.
CGATGCCCTTTTGTATAATGAAAATTTCGATCAATTGCTTACCGAAATGATTGAAAGATATTTCAGCTTCAATCTGCACGCGTCCAATGGTCTTCACTGCCGTTATATCAACGAATCAATTGCTGAAAAAATGTTGCGGGCCGGTTTTAAAACCATGTATCTCAGCCTTGAAACGATCGATCCTAACGTGCAAAAAGCAACCGGCGGCAAAGTTTTTACTAATGAATTTATGAAGGCAGTAAAAATATTATATGATGCCGGATTCAGGTCAGAGCAGCTTCATGTATATATTCTCTTGGGCATGCCTGGGCAGGCGCATGAAGAGATAATTGAATCGATAAAATTATGTCATCAGTTAAAAGTGCATCCGCATTTATGTGAATTTTCCCCTATCCCGCACACTAAAGAATTTGAAAAAACCGGTTTTACTGAAGATACTGATCCGCTATATCATAATAATCTTTTTTATACCTGGTATTATCCAGAACCGAAACCGGAAGTTTATAAAGAGATAAAAAACCTGTTATCGAAAAGAATAACTTAATGAAACCCTCACCTTTTTCTTCTCCCTTTAATAAAGGGAGAGGGGTGGGGTGAGGGATTTTTTCGCGCTACGCGCTACTGTTTTTCCCGGTCTACGGATTATCGATTACCGAGTACGGTTTTTTTGTTCCTACTTTATTTTTATGACTTTCTCGGTCCTTTCCAGATCACCGGCTGAAATTCGAATAAAATATATGCCGGCGGAAATATTCGGATTATTCCAGTTAAGCGTGTAATAACCCCGTTTGAGCTCGCCTTTGACAAGATGTTCAATAAAACATCCCTTCACATCATAAACCGAAACCGTTACTGGCATAACTTCTGGTATCTGTATTTTTAAAATTAGATCATTAGTGTATGGATTTGAAGACATGAATTGCAGGGCAAATGCTGTCGGCAATCCAAGCTGCTCTTCCACGCCGACTTCACCGATCGTGAAAAGACTGTCGCTCAGATCATAAGCAGAATTGCCGGCTACATCATAGCCAGTGATCCTTATCATACATTCGTAAGAGGTCGTCTCCGGAATAGTCCAATCATAAGCTGAATCATTGCCGACAATATGCGCGAGTAAAAGCGGATAGGTTGATCCACCATCAAGCGATAAATATAAATCAATGCTGTCGATACCTGCATTGTCACTTGATTGCCATTCTATGGTCTCAACATTATTCCAGTACCAGATCTCGCCGCCATTCGGCACAAACACCAAAACCTGAGGGGCGATATCATCAACAATAGTAAAAGCGGAATCCGATGCATCTGCTCCCATATTAAAACCAGCATCATAGGCTCTCACCCGCACCAGACACTGATCAGAATGTACGTCCGGAATTGTCCATTCAAATGAGGAATCCGGTAAGGGCAGATCAGACACATATTGCCACTGATTACCATTATCCGAAGAGAATTCGAACAATAATGAATCGACGCCGATATTATCACTTGCCGACCAACGTAAGGTATCAATTTGACCAGTAGAAAATACCTCACCCCCATTTGGATGGAATACGGTGACCTGCGGTGCTTCAGCATCCCTTATCGTGAATACGGCATCTGATTCATCCTGTCCGCTATTCGGGAATGCATCATAAGCGATCACCCGCACCAGGCATTGAACTGATGGTGTTGCCGGTACAGTCCAGATATATTGAGAATCATTGGGTTGACCGAGTGCGATCGCATTCCAATTCGATCCATTATCCGTTGAATACAATAGCGAAACAGAATCAACATTATTATTATCCGTGGCGATCCAGCTTATTGTATCGGTCTCACCGATATTCAATATCTCACCGCCATTGGGGTATACAATTGTGACCGACGGGTCGATCAGGTCCGAGAATAAACGGCTTGCATAAATATCCCAATTGCCATTTCGATCGGTTTGCCATAAAACCCAGACATTGCCTGAATCGTCAAGGGTTGCGGTCGGTAAGATGTCGCGTCCGCGGGTCTTGATCCTGACTGAGATTAGATGTTATCCGGTACATGTCAGCCCACTGACCGAGTCCCGGATTGTACCGTTTTACATAAATATTGCGATTATCCTGATAGCGTTCAGACGCCCAGACCGTCCAGGCATAGCCGGAACTATCAGTAGCCATGCTCGGCTTGTAATCGTTGTCCGGATCCACGGTCACAGCAAACATCGACTGCCATGAAGCACCCTGATAATAGCGGCAATAAATATCACCATTAAGATGATTCCATCGCTCCATTGTCACCCAGAGACGGTCATCACCATCGACGGTCAATGCTGGATGCAAAGCGTCAGTGGCTTTGCTACTCAGACGGTATGGAGTATCCCAGCTTGTGCCGTTATGCGTGCTAATATATGCATCATAATTGCGTCCGTAACAGCGTGACCAGGCGACAACTGGAGAACCTCCAGAATTAGTGGTCATGCTCGGGAAGAAATCCCAGTAAATATAAGGATCGACAATCGTCGCTGATGTCCAGGCGCCGCTGGTTCGATAAGCGGTGCAGATCTCGGTCCGGCCATCAGGCACCGACCTCCCGGTTACCCATGCGGCCCAGATCCTGCCTTGCCCATCCTTGGTTGTGCTCACAAATCCATCGGTCTCTGGATGTTGATCCACAGCCTCCGGTGTTGACCAATACAACATTGAATTCTGTAATTTTCGTTTCGCGTAGAATTGTCCTGGTCGATAAACTGATTGAAGCGGTTTGAGTAAAGGATCACCGCAAATGATCATACCATAGAACCAATCTGGATCAGTAATACCCCATTGGGTAAACCACTGTTTAAAAGCCTCGCCGATTGAAATGCCAGCGTTCAAACCGTGCGGTACCGATGGGTTTTTGAAAAATAGTTGTTAAGCAAAAATATCTCATTACTCCAGGTCATTGACGAGGCATACAGACGACCGACCCAGATCTCGGGCGCTTTATTTCCGCTATGAGCATCATATAGACCGTTGGCATCACTATCAGTCCAGGTCCCATTCAGATCCATGAAATAGAGATCGATCGGAAATTCCTCCCGCCCTTCACTGCTTTCCATTTCATACCAGGCAATGGGAACATTGCCGATCAACACCGCGCCAACCAGCTGACTATCGATCAACGCAGCCAAATGACCGCGCAGTGAAACCGCATCCCACCCCCGGACCGTATCGACACGCACCGCATACCCCTCAGCGATGATATCATTTATATAAACCATCATTGAATCGTAAATGCTCGCATAGATCTGCGCATTAACCACCAAATTAACCATCGGATCCCGGTCATTCATTGCATACTGGAAAGCCCGGCCAATCGAATATCCTTCATTTATCCGCGTATTGCACCAGTCTAAATAGCCGGTCATTGGCCGGTCATAATGATCAATATACTGAAGACGATTGACCGGTACTCCAAGCGCTATACTAACAAGGCAAATCAAGATCAAAAATTTATACATAAATCCTCCTAACGAATTATGGTAACTTTTTTCACCTCACAAACACCATCTACACTTAATTCAATAAAATAAATACCTGCCGCCACTGACCTGTTCTGGTCGTCGCGACCATCCCAGGTCAGTTCAGTAGGAACTAAGAAGTTGGAACTAGGAACTGAAAAATTTCTCACTACCCGACCGGCAATGTCGTAGATTTTTATCTCCGGTTTTCCGACACCCCGATACTCCGATCCACTGACGATTGATATCTTTACGCGCTCACGGAAAGGATTTGGACAAATACTCAGCAGTACTCCCTGAACTGCACTGCCATACTGCTCAGCAATACCCGGTGACGGCACACCAAAGAATCGCATGATCGAATCGAGCAGGGCGGCACGTGTTGAAGGAGGACTAGCATCAGCAAGCAGACCAAGCTCAAATGACAAACCGACCGTACGGGATGTTGCCGTACTGCGGGCTATGCCACAATAATAGCTATTGTTTACATCACGGAATATGATAAAACCGTCCGTGGGACTTAAATGATCCATATAGGCATTCTCGCCGCCATAATTAAAATACATACCATTAGTAAATGTGCCGTTTTGCCCGCTCAGCGGACCAAGATCACCATAGGTATATGTATTCGCAGTAATACCGAAAAATGGTCCAAAATTATGACCACCGTAGTATGCAACATCAATGTAAAAAGCTGAACTGCTTTCCAAACAAACACGACCGCCTGAATTAATAAAATTGGTTATTGCCAGAGCTTCACTGCTGTTCTGGGCAATAAGATGCCGGTTCGGATAAACACCCATACAGCAGAATAAAACCTGATAAAGATTAAGATCTGCCGGCATAGTCGTCCCATAATCTCCGGCAAAACCCAAACCGGTCAGGATATTGTAGCTGTTCTGTCCTGGTGCCGGTGTTGGATCTGCATTCCAGATATAGAAATTTTTCTGCCCGATCACCAGGGTTAAGGATAATGTATCATCCTGGTGCACTGACGTAATCACCAGATCAAAACCAGCGATCGTGCCGATCGCTATCGTTGAATCTGCCTGGATCGTAAAAAGATTACTGCTGTTGTCGCCTGTGCTGTCAACACCTATATGATCAATATAGCTCATACTATCGATCACCGAAATCCCGGCAGTTGATGTACGCAGAATAATATCCATACTTTCCGCAGCTGCATTACCACGATTCTGTAAAATTATCATAAGATCGACTGTTTCACCCGGTTCAAAAACACCATTACCATTGCCGCCGGTTACAGTACGGCCATTCAATGAAAACACTGGCGACAAAATAACATGATAAAAATCCGATTGCCAGATAGAATCGTTCTGATCGGTACAAATCATATGGAAATCCGAACGATGCAGATTAGGACAATTACGTGCGACCATGAAACTAAAACCATCCGGAACAGTGGTTGCTGAATCCAGGCCAAGGACATCACCAAAACTACGGATCGAATCGACCAGCGTCAAATAACTATCTTCCATGCTGATCTGTCCCTGAATATTGATCCCGGTACTTTCGCTGAGATTATATACCCACACAGGCATTTCGATCGTTTCGCCTGGATTAATATATCCATCCGCATTACCTGCGGCGGTGTCGTTGATCTCAGAACGATGATATAGAATAAAAGCATAATCGATCGGATTGACCGGCATAAATCCTTCATGAGGTTTTAGATTTTTCCCGGTAACTGTAACCCAGACCGTATCACCAATAATGCCCGGGCTGACCGTGAACGACACATTACCATTAATATCAGTTGTGTCGACACAATAGATCGTTGAATCGATCTTTCCAGCTAAACAAACAGTCGCATTTGTAACCGGTGCGGCGGTAGTACCATTCTGAACAAAAACATTGACCTGCTGTGTATGCGGACTTAAAACCGGCGGATAGTTGACGATCAAAGAACAGGGAATGCCGGTCCATATATTCATATCCGGATCACCGATACAGGTAAAATTATTATATTCACGCAGCTCGCCGTACATTTGATAAACACGCAACCGACCCTGTTCGCCGATCTCGCCAAAACTTATTTTATTTGCCGAGAAC
>MEUM01000063.1:0-100 GCA_001771735.1 Caldifarciminota bacterium RBG_13_43_14
AAGGATGTCAGACCCCGCAGGGCTGTCTGTCCGAGCGGGTTGATCGGCCTATCTGTTGCCGTGAGGGAGGCGGCCAAGCGGGCAGGCGTCACTTCCGTCT
>MEUM01000063.1:133-1684 GCA_001771735.1 Caldifarciminota bacterium RBG_13_43_14
ATGCCTCCTAACGTTCTCCGTTTTCTGAGCCGGAAGGGCCCACTCTACCTGCTTGGGACGAACGTTGTCGGAGACAGCTCAACCTTGGGAAAAGCTACTATTTTTCGAAACCAGAAGGATTGGATCCACCAAATAGTAGAATTTTTCAAGAACCGCCCCGAACGGAACCTTATTATTCGCGCTCATCCCGATGAAGTGTGGCAGAAAGCCCCCCAAAAGATAGGCAACATCGCAAAGGATATTGCGAAAGGGACAGAGAACATATATGTCATTGAAGGGAGCGCCGCCATCAACACATTCGCCCTTATGGAAAGGGCCGACGTCGGGTTGGCGTGGGTGAGCAATTTCGGCCTGGACATGGCGTTGCGCGGAAAGCCGGTCATCCTTGCAGCAGCCGCCCAATACGCATATACGGGCTTATGCCAGACGCCTCGGACAAAGGAAGAATATTTCGAGGTGCTGGTGAGGACGGCGGATCACCCTCCACCGCATGACGAGAAAGCCGCACTGGAAGGGAAGATTTATCACTATATCGTATTCAAAATGATGTCTCTGAAATCCGACAGCGAGAATTATCTGGCCGCGCACTACCGCCTTCTCCGCAACGGGATGTGCCCCGATCAGGACAAATTTTATAAAATTCTCGCCGGGGAACTGTCCGATAAGGGCGAGCCGCTCGGGGACGGGTCGGGGAAGAGACCGCCTGATCCTTTCGACGTGTACCGGAGTGTCTCGACCCTTTGACAAACGGGCCGGTCTTTTATACCTTTGCGGCAGCCGCCAGAAACATCTTCACTATGGCGGCAGGGCTTGTTCTGCTCCGCTGGGTCGGTCCTAAGGACTTCGGGGTATGGCAGACCCTCCTCCTTTCACAAACGTATCTCGCCGCCATACGGCTCGGGATCGTCAACGGGATGAATCGGGAGCTTTCATATCTGGCGGGGAAGGGGGTTCTGGATGAGGCTCTCGGGCTCGCGTCTACGGCGCAAGCCTACGTTCTTGCCTGTTCTTTTCTAGGGTGTTTAATAGCCTCTATCGCTCTTGTCATTGGCTGGCCAGCCGGATCTTCTTGGCGATACGGCCTGATGGCGATGATATTGATCATCCCCTCCGATTTCTATTATAGCTATTTGGAAGGGACCTTCCGAACAAGTTTTGATTTTCGTGGCCTCGCCTGGATCTATTTGGGCGCGGCATTGGCTTCCTTAATGACGATACCGATCGTCTACTGGTGGGGATTTCTCGGGTATTGCCTTCGTGCGGTCATCCTTTCGCTGGGGATCATGGCAACTTGCCACGCCTTCAGGCCCATACGCATCGGACCGAAATTCAACAAAAAAAGATTCCTAGAGCTCTTGAAGACGGGGCTTCCCCTATATTTTCAAAATTACATTGGTCAGGTCGCAGGCAGCCTGGACCGATTGATCATCTTGGCGGTGTCGGATGTGGGGACATTGGGATTATACGGGCCTTCTGTGACTCTCTCGCATGCAATGACGTTGATGTCCGACTCAATGTCGACTTATCTATCTCCGAAATTGGCGTTCCTCT
>MEUM01000063.1:1826-2077 GCA_001771735.1 Caldifarciminota bacterium RBG_13_43_14
ACCCGGGATTTTTGCCATGCAGCTAGGATTGATTGCAGGATTCTTCATGACATCGAGGATCGGGATGTCTGCGCCGTGCATGATGAAGGCATGGAATTACGTTTTTTCGGGAGTGTTGATAATGTTCATCGCGAAATCGGTTTTTCCGTGGTTCGGTGCAGGCATGTTCGGTGCGCTCAATGGCGTGGCAGCGGGAAATGTTGTTGCGGCTTTTACTATGGCGGTGGGAACGATAGTCCTCATCAAGCTCT
>MEUM01000063.1:2121-4436 GCA_001771735.1 Caldifarciminota bacterium RBG_13_43_14
TCGCACTCTTCCGGGAAAACGGAGTGGAAAGCATGAGAGTGATCGTCCTGTACGGGGCGGAGAAAGCGTTTGGGTTTTTCATTACGAGATCTACGACGCTTATTGCAAGAATCAGAATCTGGTTGGCGGGGGGGAAAATCGGCAAAGGATTTGTGGTACGCGGCTGGATACAGATGCACATCTCTCCAACTGGGCGGATCCGAATAGGAGAAAACGTCCGCATGAATTCCGGTTTCGGTAACAACGCCGTAGGCGGTTTCCGTCGCATGGGAATCTGGGTAGGACCGGAGGGGATTTTAACCATAGGGAACAATGTGGGAATCAGCAGCAGCACGATAGTGTGCATGCGGGAGATAGTTATCGGTGATGACGTCATGATCGGCGGAGATTGTAAAATCTACGACACCGACTTTCATTCCGTTTCTGCGAAAATGCGCCTATCCAGGCCGGACCCGGGTGTCAAAACGTCTCCTGTGACCTTGAAGCGAGCCAGTTTTATCGGAGGGCATTCAATTCTTCTCAAAGGGGTGACCGTTGGTAAGGAAGCAGTTATCGGTGCTGGCTCCGTTGTGACCAAGAACATTCCGGATGCCGAGATATGGGGAGGAAATCCTGCCAAGTGCATAGGACGTGTAGACATCCCCGAGAAGAAGCAAAATTCTTGAATAATGCCAGAGACAAGAATAATGGCTTCGTAAAAAGTCCCCTTTTAGCAAGATTTTGAAAATTCATGTCTCCTTACTGTTTTTTCTATTAGCTGAATTTTTATACATGATTTCATGGAATGTGCCCATGCACTGATCCTTTCTTTCGGGATTGTATTCACCCTAAATGACTTTTCCGGTGACGACCAATAAATGATATTGACCATAAATATAAAAAAGATAAATGATAGTTTTGTAGGATTTGGATTAGGGCTGCTGTTTCTTCCGTGGGCATTACGAATAGTTTCTTATATGTATGGTGTAATAGAATATATAAAAGTAAGTCATCTAAATGTACTCGGAACTATAATTATCGGTTTTGGCACAATTTTGTATCTTTTAACAGGACAAAGCCAAATAAAAGATATACCAAAAGGCTATCGCCTTTGGTTCATATCGGTTAGCTTATGGATATTGTGGATGCTTGTCCTAGGAATAATAAAACAATATCCTTGGGTGATTATTTTACAAGAAACCTGCGGAGTAACATTGTTTTTATCTGGAGTCATATATGGAATTTCTCGCGATGAAGGGCACGTTTTAGATTTTATTTACCCTAAAGGAATGTTATGGATTGGGGTGCCAATAATAATTGCAGGTATCTATCTGGCTGATGATGTATCTTTAGAATACTTACGTAGAAGCTATGCCTATGACGCAAGTCTTATGTTGATGCCTGCGACATTTTTTATATTATATATGAATAGAATAAAGTCAAAATATACAAAGGCGTGTATTTGGATTTCTTTTTTTACTTATGCGATCTCACAGTTTATTTTCGCAAAACGGGCGCCAATGTTAAGGGTTATAATTTTTTTATCAATTGGATTATTTTTAATGCCATCATGGTTAGGTAAGTCAAGATCTCGTACTTCGAATGTCTTATTGTTAATAGCATTTTTATTGTTATTTATTGTAATGGTAAATTTATTGAATGTCGAGGCGTTCGATACATTTCTTAAACGTATTGGGGGTTTTGGTGCTTTTTGGGGAGATATTTCGAGTACAGAAGAACATGAACTTGAGATGTTTCGGTTGACAGAGATAGGTATATTTTTTGAAAACATGGATCTGAAAGATATTATTTATGGGACAGGTATTGGGAGTTTTGTCGTTGATCCTCGTTTAGAGGGCTGGGAATTAAACGTGGGATATTTCGGGGATATGATAGAAGGGAAAAACGTCCTGCATATTGGGTTGTTTTGGTCATTTTTTAAGGGGGGTATGCTATTTTTTTTATTGTTTAACATTGGCATCATTTATATATTATCTTCTTTTAAAAAGTTTCTTATTAAGCCTATAGCAATTAACTGTTGGGCGTTTCTATTTATTATGTTCTTGTTTAGCTTTATAGAAGGTTTTTGGATGCAACCAGGCGTTGAATTAACAACTTTTTTGGTCGGTGCCAGCGTTGGAATATGTTTAAATAATATAGATAATTAAGAATAATGAATTTCATAATTAGATTTATACATAAATTTATTTTATGAAAATGAAGAATAACAAGAAAATAATATATGTGGGAAATTTCAGATTTCCTGTGGGAGATGTCGCAGCAACCCGCGTTTTGGGTATAGGCAAAGCGCTTCGCGAAGCAGGATATGATGTAGT
>MEUM01000063.1:4533-4796 GCA_001771735.1 Caldifarciminota bacterium RBG_13_43_14
GGTCGGGCAATTTCAAACCCTTGGGAAAAATTGTTGAGATACCTTTCTTACGGCTCAAAAACAGCGCGCTGGATCAACACAGCAGACTTTAAAAATGTCCACGCTGTTATTATGTATAATGGATTTTGTGGTTTCAGCATGCGTATTCAACCAATTCTAAAACTAAATCGCATTCCGTTGGTAATGGATATAACGGAATGGCACGATTCCAGAAATTATCCGGGAGGAAGGTTTGGGTTGCATAGTTGGGATGTCACATATGC
>MEUM01000064.1:0-2758 GCA_001771735.1 Caldifarciminota bacterium RBG_13_43_14
CAATCGCTTGACGAGCAAAAGCAGCAACTTGAGATTATTAAGAATGAGATCAGCTTTTGTGAAAATGAAAAGAAACGTTTGAGCGAAGAGATCGAAAGAGCAAGAGCTGAAACTGAGACTAAAAAGAGTGAGCTGTTCACGGTTAATGTAAAAAAATCAGAGTGTTCACTACAGACGAATGAAGCAAACCGTTTACTAGAAAGAATATTGAAAGAACATGATGGCTTAGAGAATGAACGCTATTCATTGCGCAAATATATTGAAAATTGTATCGGTCAGATTCAGGAGCTCGAAAGCAAGATTGCCGTTATTCAGGACAAGATGGAAGCAAATCAGCAGGAGAGGAAATCAGTCGAATTAAATGTTGGGGCACTGCGGTCGGAGATCGAACAGTTTAACAGCGAATTGAATGAATATCGTATTGTCGCCGCTGGTCTTATGGAAAGGGAATCCAGCATTAAAACTGCTGCTGGTCGACTTCATGAAGATATTGAGAAATCGACCAAAGAGCTCAATGTTTTGAAACAGGATGAGGCAGCTAAGCAGCTGTTGCAGATTGAAGATACGATCAAGCAGCTGGGAGAAGAGTATTTGCAGAAGAAGAACGAGCGCAAGGAGATCGAGGCGAAAATGCCAGAGACAGTGCTGGAGGAATTAACATCGCGCTTGAACCGTATTTTCGATGAATTATCCGAAAAACAAAAGGCATATGAAAATATTCAAAATGAAATAATGCAGTTCAAGTACACCAGCTTTCAGATCGAGCATCGCAAAGAGGATACAGTGAAAAAAGCTCAAGAGGAATTTAAAGTCCAGCTCGCTGATTTTGAGTTTGAGGAGGAGATTATCGACCCCGAGGCAAAGCTTAGTGAGACCAAAGGGAAATTGGAGAAACTTGGTGAAGTGAATCCTTTAAGCCTTGAATTGTTTGAAAACGAGAAGAAACGTCTTGATGAATATCTGAGCCAGCGGGATGATATAATAACTGCTAAACGCAGTCTGCTTAATTCGATCGCTGAGCTCGATACCAGAGCGAAGGAAAGATTTTTTGATATTTTCGACCGCGTAAAAGAGGAGTTCAATTTCGTTTTCTCAAATTTCTTTGAAGGCGGGCAGGCCGATCTATTATTGACCGATCCCGGTAATCCTCTAACCTCGAAAGTCGATATTGTTGTCCGTATGAAGGGGAAAAGACCCAAAAAAATAACCCAGTTATCCGGTGGTGAAAGAACGCTGCTGGCGATCAGTCTCTTACTGGCTTTTTATCTGGTCAAACCAGCTCCGTTCTGCATATTGGATGAGATCGATGCACCGCTTGATGACGCCAATGTGGTGCGGTTTAATAAATTTTTGCGGGATTTATCTCAGCGTACTCAGGTCATTATTATCACCCACAACCGGGCGACCATGGAATACGCTGATTATATATACGGCTTTACCATGGAGAAACCAGGTCAAAGCAAAATAATCTCAGCCCGGCTTGCTGATCTCGAGAAGCTGGACGCAATGTAATATTGTTTTTTTCACGATCATGTTTGCCCCTCTAAAAAAAGCATTAAGCAAAGCTCGCAAGTTCTTTCTCGGCATAAAAACCGCTGACACGGCTGAGCTTGAAGCTATTCTCCTTCAGTCTGATATTGGCGTCAAATATACCGGTATCATCCTTGACGAGATTAAGGAAAAAGGAGATATTCGCTCGGGATTAAAATCGGCGTTGATCCGACTGCTTGATATCCCCAAACCGGTTTTAGAAGGAGACAAGCCGCATATTATCATGGTCAGCGGGGTCAATGGTTCGGGTAAAACAACGACCGTCGCCAAACTGGCAAATCACTTTTCCCGCGCGGCAAAAGTCATTCTCGCTAGTGCTGATACCTACCGGGATGCAGCCAACGAACAACTATCAATATGGGCTGACCGGCTTGGTATTGAAGTTACATCGTCACAGAAGGGGCAGGATGCGGCGGCAGTGGTTTATGATTCGATCTCAAAAGCAAAAAGCAAAAATATTGATTTTGTGATCATCGATACAGCTGGTCGTTTGCATACTCGCGATGATCTGATGGTCGAATTGCAGAAGATCGAAAGAGTTACAAAAAAATTTAAAGTTATAGGTCCGGATCTCAATTTATTAACAATCGATGCCAATCTCGGTCAAAATTCGATACAACAGGCAGTTGTGTTCAAGGAACATATCGCCATAAATGGATTGGTATTGACCAAATTCGACGGTTCGGCAAAAGGAGGCGCAGTAGTACCGATCAGCAATGAATTGACGATACCGGTACTTTTTCTGGGAATTGGAGAGGGCACTGATGATCTTGTGGAATTTAATGCCGAAGAATTCGTTGACGCCTTGATCGGCGATTAGTTGTTCAAACTTATCCAAAAGAAACCATATAAGAACCAATAACCGCGAATAGGATCGCGATCACCCGCCGGTGATTTATTGGTTCCTTAAGCATGAGGGCAGCAAAGATAAAAATGAACACGGTGCTGGTTTGATTGAGGGCTGAAGCAACCGATGCCTGGGTCAACTTCATACCACCAAGCCAGATAATCATTGCTAAATATGCTCCGATGATCGACCCGGTGATCGTATACGACCATTTTTTTGCATGAGTCAATGATCGGTAGATCAGATTACGTTTGGGATTGGCAAGGAGCATAAAAAAAAGAGCGATTATGCCGCCAAAAAGGCGTATTTGAGTCGCCCAGATCAATGGTGCTGTACTAAGTATCGGTTTGATCATGACGA
>MEUM01000064.1:2773-25563 GCA_001771735.1 Caldifarciminota bacterium RBG_13_43_14
TTGCCGCGGCGATCACACCAAGGATAATGCCCAATAATGGTTTGCTGGTTGGCTTTACGGCACCGTGCTTTTTACGTTCAAAAGTGGCAATAAATACTGCGGTAACGATTAGTGCGGCACCGGTTAATTGAATTAATGACAGGCTTTCTTTCAGTATGACTACGGAAAGCCCGATAATAAAGGGACTGTAAAGACAGGTCACGATTCCACTGAGCCCGGCGCCAAGCCTGTTCAGGCTCATAAAAAGCAAGCTATCACCAATCCCGATACCAAAAACACCGCTAGCGAGTAGTAATAAATAGACGTGTATCGGAGCTGGTCGGAATAGATTTTCACCGAACAATATTAAAGTGGGAATAAATAAGAAGGTTGCCAGGAGATTCTTGAAAGTGTTCAGTGCCAAAGGATGGACTTTTTCACCGCTTCGACGAAAAAAAATGACCGCCAGGGCCCAGAGTATAGCGCTTAATAGCGATAAGATCTCACCGATATAAGGCATCGCGAATTATAATCGTGTTTTTGTGAAAAACAAGCATAAGGTGCATATTAATGCCTTGATATGAATAGGTTTTTTAATATAATCGTCCAATGCTCATTATAATACGCATTTTGATCGCGATCATATTGTTGGTCGTACTGATCCGTCGTAAGGTTAATCTTGCCCTGGCTTTATTGCTTGACGCGGTCGCGGTCGGTTTGTTATTCCGAACCCCGGCATTTGATATTTTAACGACCTTTCCCAGGACAATGATCCAGCTAAATACACTTGAATTTTTATTCATTATTTATATGGTTTTAGTCCTAGCTCAATTGATGAGGGCGTCAGGTAATTTAGACCGGATAATACTAAATCTTGATAAGCTTTTTGCCGATTATCGTATCGGCGCGGCATTATTGCCCGCGCTGATCGGTCTCTTACCAATGCCGGCTGGTGCTATGCTTTCCGCGCCGATCGTTCGAGAGATGGGCAATAAGGCGAGCCTATCATCCGAAAAAATGACATTCCTCAATTACTGGTTCAGGCATTTATGGGAATATTTCTGGCCTTTGTATCCCGCGATCCTTTTGACCGCTGGGATATTTGATATTTCTCTACGCTCGATCATGATAACCCAGTTTCCATTGACCTTTGCTGCTTTGTTTGTTGGCTTGATTTTTCTGTTGAGATTGCCCCGTATAAAAGTCAGGCAAAATCCATTTAAAGTGAAAATTCTTGCGAAAACGATATTTTATCTATGGCCGGTTCTGACAATAATTTTCTTGGTGATGGTCTTAAAATTTCGTATGGCCTGGTCGCTTGGTGTCAGTGTAACCCTGTCGGTTTTATTCTCAAGATTACCGATAAAAACAATATCAAGCTTGTTCGTTAAGGCATTTTCAATCTCATCGCTCGGTGTCATCTATGCCGTTTTTGTATTTAAAAATATGCTTGATCTATCCGGCGCCCTGGCTGCGATCCCGCAGATCGTTGAAGGGTTGCCGGCAATAAAGATCTTTGTGATCTTCTTCGCCCCTTTTATAGTTGGTTTTTTGACCGGAGTCAATTCTGCTTTTGCCGGTATAGCATTTCCTATAATCGCACCGCTCGCGACGGCAAGCGGTGCACCTTTTAGACTGGTCATGTTCGCTTATGCAAGTGGTTTTGCCGGGGTTTTGCTCTCGCCCGTACACCTGTGTCTATGTTTGACCAAAGAATATTTTGGTGCTGATTTTCCAAAAGTTTATCGGTTCCTTTTACCTTCGGTTCTGATGTTATTTGTTATATCAATTGTTCTTTTATTAATATACCGTCATTAATGATCAATTGCCGAAGCCCAGCATTCTTTGTTCTTAGTAGAGATCCAGTCAGGCAGAAACTCTGACAGGCAATAAGGCTGGAGTTTGATCTGCTTTATCTGGTCGATATCCTGCCACCAGAATATTAGTTCAGCTTCGAGTGATCTAATAATTTTGGTTTTCTTTTTTGGCTGAGCTTCAAAAATAAGATTTATTTCCGCATGCTGTCTACCATTTTCTTTCCAGGCATGCTCGATTGCACCGAGAAATCTCTTTACTTTAACATCGATCCCGGTTTCTTCTTTTAATTCACGTTGCAGTGCATTGGCGGCTGATTCGCCGAATTCAACATGGCCGCCTGGTAAAAAGGAATAATTTCTATTTTTTTTTCGAACGAGCATAACCTGGTGGTCATGAATGATTACTGCCCGGACGATCAGTTCAATTTTTCTCATAATGATATATCATCCTCTCTTGAACCGGAGTATAGATAACAAATTAATTCTTAACCGCAAAGCTTATCTGATCGCAGAGTATTGATGGGTAATAACCAAAGAGGGTCGCCGACTGATGATCCTCGATGCTAATAATGTTCTTAAGCGTTGAATATATATTGCCGGCGATCATAGCGTCCTTCACCCGACCTACGATCTCTCCGTTTTCTACATATAAACCAGGCGATAAACCGATCGAATAATCGCCATTAGGTATATTACCACTATGTGCCCCCAGCGCTCCGCTAATTATTATACCCCGATCGATGCTGGCGAGCATTTCCTGCCAGGATTTTTTTCCAGGCAGGACTCCGAGATGCTGAAGCTGTGGCTGTGGTTTGGTCGCAAAGATCTCGCCGGAAAGTACGCCGCCGCGAAACCCGGTGCCGGTCGATTTTGTTTTAAGTTTTTCCGCGTAATCAAGATCATTATAAAAATTACTGACCACGCCATTTTCGATAAGCGGCAAATAGCAGCATGGTGTACCTTCGTCATCGAAAGCTCGGGCGCCCGGCCGATGATCGTTCCGCGGATCGTTTACCACTGAAAGCTGATTATTGAATACCGGTAAGCCTATTTTATCGACCAGGGGAGACTGCCGTTGATATATATTAACGCAATTGGTTGCGCTTTGCAGGCGCCAGCCCAGTATATAAAAAACCTCGGGTAGAAATAGTACCTTTAATAAACCACTTTTGGGATATACCTGTTTTTCTGAACTTTTGTAAATCGTAACCAGCTCATCGATAAGTTCAGCCGGCACCGGCGTGAAACCTTTTGAAAGATGAAGTCGTCTTAACCCGGCATAGGATTCAGGATACAAAAGAGAAATATTCATAAAAAAAAGCGATGATCGAACCGATAAATCGGTTCTACGATTGTTCATTATTCTGAGAGTGCTGTAAGTGAATCCCGTGCTGATATTGACTTGCCCAGCGGTTTTCTGCGCAAACAGTTCGTTAACGCGTTGACATTCTTCGGCAATCGTTGTATTGGATAGATTTTCGCATTCAGGGTCCCAGGTGTTCAGGTTCTTGATCTCACCGGGTGATGGAAAAGTAAAAGGTGCATCGATACCACCCTTTAAAGACTGCAGGGCATTGGCGATAAGATCATTTTCTGTATGGATATTTCGGGTATACGCAAATCCAAGCCGTTTATTTTTAATGATACGAAGGCTTATGCCCTTTTCGATCGTGCTTTCAATATCCTTAAGCATGCCATTCTCATAATTCAAAATATTGGTTGTTGCTTCTGATGAAAAAACTTCGGCCTGGTCACTTTTTTTCATTGCCTCCTGAAGGATTTTCTCCATTACACGCCTCCGATTACAACACCTTTGACCAGAACATGGGGTGCGCCATGACAGGAACGGATATTTAACTGCCCTTTGCCGCAGCCGCCGATACGGCTAAGTTTCAAGTCATTGCCAACAATAACAATATTTTGTAATGTGTTATAAAGATTTCCAGTTATGTTAATATCGCGGATCATATCGCTTATTTTCCCGTTCCGGACGATATATCCATATTGAGCTCCGAATGTGAAATTTTCACCGCTGGTCTGCCCGCCTATTGCATCAAGGATATAAAGTCCATCTTTCAATTCATATAATAATTCATCCTCTGATTGGCCGCCCGGTTGGATGAAAATCGTTCCCATGCGTATTATTGGCGCAAAGCGGTAATCTTCAGCGACGCAGTGACCGTTGACCGGTTCGTTGAAATCAGCAGCTGTATAACGGGAGTGCAGTCTTCCAACCAGGACACCATTCTTCAATAATTGCGTCGGGCGGGCAGCGATTCCCTCATCGTCATATTTGTAAAAACCGAGCTGATCGGGTATAGTAGGATCATCAATAATGTTCAAAACATCATTGCCGAGCTTTGCCCCAGTTTGCATTTTTGTGCGCATTGATGGGTTGTTCTGGATCAGGTCGGCTTCGGAAAAATGACCGAATGCCTCGTGGGTAAAAACTCCGGCGAGGCTTTGATTGAGCACTACATCATAAGTCCCGGCCTGTACCGGTTTTGCATCGAGAAGCTGTAGGACCAGCGCGGTCCTTTCAGTAAATTCATCTTCCTGATTTCGCAGCGTTGAAAAACCATTGCTGCCGCCAATACCGACCCGGATATTCTGCATGAAATGGCCATCACTGCTGGTGATAAGACCATTGATACGATTAATCGTGATCTTCTCTTCGATCTCTAAGCCATCAGTGCTGACAAAGAATTTATGGCGGGCGACTTCCAGATACTCGAGATAGGTGGTCAGGATATTCTTTTCCTTCATCGGGATACTATTGTACTTACGGGTTAGGTCAAGTTTTTCGTCGATCGAAACATTGGCTGGATCCTCGTCCAACTCGGGAATAAACCGGTCGGCCAATGCGTTAACCGGAGCAAGCTTAAAAGCTGAAGAGGAATGCCGTGCTGATAATGCTGCGTTCTCACATACCGTAAAGATCGCTTTTTCCAGTTCTTTAAGGTTGGTAAAGGCAATCGTCGATAATCCTCCATTTTTCAATACGCGAAGGACATAACCATCGGTCGTATTAGAACTCAGTTGATTGATTTCCTCGCCGCGAAAGGTAATACGAGTTTCATTTTTGATTTCATAGCGGAGATCTGAATAGTCAGCATCGATACGGCTTATTATCTTTTTTAGATCCGGCAGCATAAATTCTCCATAATCGGGATAATATTATACCGTATTTTTAATTTGCGTCAATGATTTGCAAAATGTTGGTATTAGGTGATTAAAAGGCCTTTTTCTTTTATTAATTCAACCGTGACCTTTACTATATCCGGATCATAGAGAATTCCGGCATTCTGCTCAATCTCTTTGACGGTTTCCTCGATTGAGAGTGCGGCGCGATATGGTCGATGCGAGGACATGGCTTCAATCACATCGGCTACGGCCAGGATCTTGGCTTCGATCATGATCTCATTGTCCTTTAATCCCTTTGGGTACCCTGACCCGTTCAGGCGTTCATGATGTTGAAGTACGATATCCGCAACCGGCCAGGGAAAATCGATCTTTTTCAAAATGTCGCTTCCAACCATGGGATGGATCTTGATCAGGGCGAATTCCGACTCGGTCAAAGTGCTTGGTCGGCTTAAGATCTCTGCCGGTACATATATTTTACCAATGTCGTGTATCATCGCGGCCGTGTGTAATCCTTTTAGTTGGATTTCATTAAGATTCATTGCGGTACTGATATAAATAACGAACTCAGCGACCCGTTGCTGATGACCGGCGGTGTAGGGATCGCGTGTTTCCAGTATGCTCGCCATTGCATGAATAGTATTGAGCATTAATTCCTGATATTTTTCCAGATTGTGTTTGAGCCGTTCTTCCATCTGCTGGCGTTCCGATATATCGACGAGCATACCGGATATAATGTCTTTTTCTAAGGTCGCGCTGACGAGTATTATCCTTTCTTGACCGGTTCTGGTCTTTAGCCTGAGTTCGTAATGATCGATTCGACCATTTTCATTGAGTATTTTCAGGAATTTTTTTCGATCTGAACTCTCAAAATATATCGTTTCCACCGGGATCTTGATAAAATCGTCTGGATTGTCATATTCAAGCAGCCGGGCAAAAGCCTTGTTTGCATATACGAATTGCCCGCTGAGATTGGTTTTATAAACTCCCATTAATGCATTATCGACCAGATCGCGGTATTTACGTTCCGATTTCTGTAGGTCATCTTGCATCTGGCGCTGGTGGGTGATATCCATAAATGATGCTTGGACCGCCGGTTCACCCTTATACATTATGCGGCTTGAATAGATTCGCATCCAGCGTACTTCACCGTCTTTGCGGTTGATCCTAAATTCGTATGAGCTCGGTTCTGGATTACCGTCAAGCCGGGATTGATAGCGACCAAAGAATAATGCGCGGTCATCTTCATAAATCAGGTTTTTTATTTGCTCATCAGAAAAATTCATTAATTCATCGAACGTATAGCCGGTGATCTCGGTAAGGGCCGTATTAATATAAGTCATGCGCGGCGGTAGGCCCTGGGCAATTGTCAATCCCAATGGTGAATTTTCGACACAAACTCGATATTTTTCTTCTGATTCCCTCAGTTCAACTTCAATTTTTTTATATTCAGTAATATCAGTGACAATGCCCATTATCGCCTTGCCATCTTTATAATCGATCAGGTTGCTGGTTATTATCGCATCCAGAACATTGCCGTTTTTGGTGATCAATTTATACGAATATGGTTCGACATTTTCACCTCTTAAATGCTTTTCAAAGGCGGCATTTATCGTTGGCAATGATTCGGGGGCGATCAGGCATCGAAAATCGAATTTTGGATCGTAGAATTCCCCGCGGGTATAACCTAAGATCTCCTCGCATTTTTTATTGGCGTATGCAACCCGTCCGTCTTTGTTAATGAATATCATATTGGGAGAATGCTCAGCCAGCTGTTGGAATTTTGCTTCGGTTTCACTAATTGCCTTTTGGGCTTCGCGGCGAGCGCTGATGTCGATACCGACCCCGAAAATAAAATCGATCTCTTTTTTATTGTCTAAAATCGTGCTGCAGTGTATTTCGACATCTCGGCTGCTTCTATCCTTGGTCAATAATATTGTTTCGAAAACGATTGTTTGCTTTGTTTCTCTGAGTTTCTTCCAATGGTTCAGAACGTTCAATTGTTCGCCGGAATTGACAAAATATTTAATGAAATCTTTTCCGACAACCTCAACCGTTTTATAGCCGAGCGCATTCGCCATTGTTTCATTCATTAATAAGGTGATACATTCCGGGCTGGCAGTGAAAAAATAAGTGGGGGATGAATTGATCATTTTCATGGCGAAATCGATCTCTTGTTTTAAAGATTCTCGATCCGCATTCAGCTGTTCAATAGTGGTTTCAAAACCGGCTTTTTGTTCCTGCAATTGTTTTATTTCATCGAGTAATTGTTCTTGGTTCTTTTCCCCTTTATTATTCAATGTTCTCCTCTTGTGCTCTGCTCTTTTTTATTATAACAGGGTAGGCAAATGATGTCAATAGACAACTACGAAGAAAAGTGCTCCGGATCGTTTGATCAAGAGCACGATAATAAGCTGTCCGAAAGGCAAGAAATTACTTGCGCTTCTTTTTAGCTTTTATTTTTTTCTTGGCTTTCTTTTCGGCTTTAACGGCTTTTTTCTTTTTCTTCTTATCAACTTTCGGTGCCGACGGTTTCGGTTTTTCGGCCGGAGCTGTTTTTGGTTTTTCATCTGGAGCCGGTTTCGGTTTTTTCTCTTTGACCTTTTTTTCCTTTTTCTCTTTCTTTTTATCTTTTTTACCGGTTTCGACAATATGGCGACGTTCAATCAGTTTGCGCCTTTGATCGATGGTCGCATCATCGGCCGTTTCAACCAATTCCAGTATCGACATTTCGGCGCCATCGCCAAGCCTTGGTCCCAATCGAATTATACGTGTATAACCTCCGTGCCGATTGACAAAACGGGGCGCGATCTCTTCGCAAACGATCTTTACCAATTTATGATCCGGTAAGTAGCGATATACATGTCTGCGAGCAGATAGATCATTACGCTTTGCGATCTCCAATAGGCGTTCGGCTAGCCGTCGAGCTTCTTTGGCCTTAGGGAGGGTTGTTCTTATTCTTTCGAATATAAATAATGCGCGACATAAATTTTTAAGTAAAGCATCACGATGATGTTTTGTTCGACCTAACTTCTTGACTCGATCACCGTGTCTCATACATCATCATCCTTCAAATACTTATCAACGTTCATTTCAAGCTGAAGTGCGATCTTCCCAAGATTTTTTTCCAGTTCTTTTAGCGATTTTCGGCCAAAATTCTCATAGGTCAGCAATTCCTTTCCGCTTTTCCGCACCAGATCGCCGATGGTCTTTATATTTTCATTCTTAAGGCAATTTGATGCCCGTACCGAGATCTCAAGTTCATCAATACTGCGTTTCAGAACCTCGCGTATTCGGCGTTCCTCAGCATCCAGCTGATCTTTGGACGTAAACTGCGGTTCAACTCCCAGTTCGGTGATGAAGGATAGATGATGTTTCAATAGGCTCGCTGCTTCAACCAGAGATTCGATCGGGCTCACCGAACCGTCGGTTTTTATATCAATAACAAGATGGTCATAATCGGTTTTAGTACCAACCCGGGTATTTTTTATATCAAAATTGACCGCTAATACCGGTGAAAAGATTGCATCAATATAGACTGTGCCCAGGGGCGCAT
This sequence comes from Caldifarciminota bacterium RBG_13_43_14, assembly GCA_001771735.1. Taxonomy (GTDB): domain Bacteria; phylum Hydrothermota; class Tepidihabitantia; order SM23-42; family SM23-42; genus RBG-13-43-14. Next base: position 11,267 of record MEUM01000064.1, read on the forward strand.
CGGCTTGCTTTAACATTTCAGCCGGAACATAACCGCGGCCATTTTCAACGGTCATCTCTACGGCGAAACTAACTTTATTGTCGGTTACTGTTAAGATCTTTTGTTCGGGCGTTATGATCTCTATCTCGGGGTTCATTTCGATAGTTCCAGCTAGATATTCTTTTTTCCCTTTTACTTTCAACACCAGCGTGCGGGGATCATCGGCATTGAGCTTGGTCCTAATTTTCTTGAGGTTCAGAACGATCTCAACAACATCTTCATAGACACCGGGTATTGTTGAGAATTCCTGCAATACGTCCCCGATCCTTACTTTAGTTATCGCTGATCCCTGGATCGAAGACAACAGTATTCTTCTTAAGGCGTTTCCGATCGTTATGCCAAAACCCCGTTCCAGTGGAGAGAGGATAAAACGACCAAAATGGTCATTAGTTACATCTTTATCGATTTCAATTTTATTGGGTACTAAAAAAGGTTTCAAACTCATATTATCACCCCTATTTGGAGTAGAACTCAACAATCAAACTTTCCTGGATCGGTGATGTGATATCTTCCCGTTTTGGCATTCTTGTGATCTGTCCGAGCATTTTTTCACGATCAAGTTTTAGCCACGTGGCCATTTTTTCCGGATCCCTTTCTTCCAGTGCCTTTTTGATCAATACATTCTTGCGCTGTTGCTCGGCGATCTGAATAACTTGATTGACCCGTATATGATATGATGGGATATCGGTATTTTTACCGTCCACCAGTATGTGACCGTGTCTGATAAATTGTCTGGCTTGGGTACGGGACGACGCAAGTCCAAGTTGATAAAGCACATTGTCAAGACGGGTCTCGAGAGCGACCAGCAGGTTTTCACCGGGATTACCAGGTTTCTTGACCGCATCATGGAATATTTTACGGAACTGTTGCTCAAGTATTCCATATATTGCTTTCACTTTTTGCTTTTCACGCAATTGTATCGCATACGAAGTGAGCTTTCTCCGGCCAACTTTTCCGTGGGTTCCGGGAGGATAGCCTCGCCGGATGAACGAGCATTTATCAGTAAAACAGCGACTTCCGCGCAAAAATAACTTTTCTCCTTCGCGACGGCATATCCGGCATTTAGCTCCAATGTAGCGAGCCATTATATCCTCCTTCTTCTTGGTGGTCGACAGCCGTTATGGGGTAGAGGCGTTGCGTCTTTGATCGAGGTGATGGTTAAACCAACGGTTTGCAGAGTTCGTATCGCGGCTTCTCTTCCTGGTCCAGGTCCTTTGATTCTGATTTCAACTTTTCGAACACCCATTGACTGGGCCGATCTTGCTACCTGATCGGCGCATTGCTGGGCAGCGTACGCAGTGCCTTTTTTGGTCCCCTTAAAACCTATTTTACCAGCTGAAGACCAGCAGAGCACGTTGCCTTTATGGTCGCAGATCGAAACAATCGTATTATTAAAAGTAGCAAAAATATTAGCGACACCGGTTTGCTCGACGTGAACTACCTTTTTGCGCTTTACTGGCCGGGTCTTGCTTTTTTCACTTTTCGGGCCTTGTTTTTTCTTCATTATTTTTTAACTCCTACGCTTGATTTTCCGGCCACGGTCTTGCGTTTTCCTTTTCTAGTTCGAGCATTTGTCCTAGTACGTTGACCGCGGGCGGGCAATCCAGTACGATGTCTCATTCCGCGATATGCATTAATATCGATCAGTCTTTTTATATCGGAAGCAATTTCAGCTCGCAGGGCACCTTCGACCTTATATTCAGTTTCCAGTAATTTCCTTATGCTTGTAATCTCATCATCAGTGAGATCTTTTATTTTTTTTGCCGGATCGATACCGATCGTAGCAACTATCTTCTGTGCACTGTGCAGGCCAATACCGAATATCGCAGTCAAGCCGTATGCAATACGCTTATTGGGCGGTAAATCAATACCTGCAATTCTTGCCATAATCCTCCTTACAAAATGGTAATTGGGTAATGGGTTAAGATGCTGGAAATATTAAATTTTTTCTCCAGCTTCCAAGCCCAATAACTATTACCCATTTATTATCCCTGGCGTTGTTTATGACGGGGATTCTTGCAAATGACCACCACAACGCCTTTACGCTTAATAATTCGACACGAAATGCATCGCTTTTTAACTGAAGATTTAACTTTCAAAAAACCTCCTTAATTAAATATTATATAAACAGAATTATACACAAAAGCTATTAAAAATCAAGATATAAATATATAGATAAAAAAAACGTTCTTGTTTCGTTACTTATAGCGCCAGACTATCCTGCCCCTTGATAGGTCATAAGGCGAAAGCTCAAGTAGAACACGGTCACCCGGTAGGATCTTTATATAGCTCATACGCATCTTACCTGAGACATGGGCTAATACTTTATGGCCGTTATCAAGTTCTACCCTGAACATTGCATTGGGCAGGGTTTCCAGAATAGTACCCTCAGTCTGGATTAGGTCTTTTCTTGACATATTAACTCTCAACCACTCTGGTCAAATTGATGTTGCCTTTTTCTAAGATTGCGATCGTATCCTCGTAATGACAGGAAAGTGAGCCGTCCTTGGTTGAAATCGTCCAGTTGTTTGCGGCGGTTTTAACCTCAAATCCTCCCATATTGACCATTGGTTCAATTGCCAGTACCATACCCTTTTTAATCTCGGGTTTGGGACCTTCGCAAATGAAATTAGGTATCATTGGTTCTTCATGAAGCTGTTTACCGACCCCGTGCCCGGTCAATTCGCGGACGACGCTAAAACCATTAGTTTCAACGGTTTGCTGGATGGCTCGTGAGATATCCGATATTTTATTGCCAGCTTTAGCCATCGTGATACCGCAGCCGAGCGCCTCCTTGGTCACGCTTAAGAGTTTTTTGGTTTCTTTTTTCATTTCGCCGGCGGGAAAGGTTCTGGCTGCATCAGCAATATATCCCTGATAGGTGACTCCGACATCGAGCTTTACAATATCATGTTCTTTTATGACCCGCGGACCAGGTATTCCATGCACGATCTCATCATTGATCGAAATACAGCTGTTTTTAGGGAATCCACGGTAATTAAGAAAAGTTGGGATTGCGTTTCGTCGTTGTATCATCGCTTCAATTATTTTATCCAACTCTTCGGTGGTTTTACCGGTAAGTTCGAGCTTACTGATATGGCAGAAGATTTCATAAATGATATTTCCTGCAATCGCAATCTTTTTGATCGCATCTTCATTTTTTAAGATTATGGGCATTTATGACCTGAACAATATTATTAAAAACATCGTCTTCTGAACCAATTGCGGGTACTTTTTGATAGCAGTTTAATGATTTATAGTATTTAGTCAGCGGTGCAGTTTCTTCCTGGTAAACTTGCATACGTTTCTGAATTACCGTTTCAGTATCATCTTCTCTTTTGATCAACGGTTTTTTGCATTGATCACAAACCTCGTCTTTCCGGGGGGGATTGCTCACAAGATTATACAATCGATTGCACACCGGACAATACCTGCGGTTGAGCAGTCGAGCCGATATTTCTCTTTCATCCAGATCCATTTCCAGCGCAAGATTAAGGCGCAAGTTGAGCCGTGATAAACTGGTGTTAAGATTGATCGCCTGATTCAAATTGCGTGGAAAACCATCGAACAAAATACCGTTGGCTTTGTTCTCGATCAAAAAGCTGTCTACAATCTCAAAGATCAACGTATCAGGAACGAGAACTCCCTGAATCATATGGGATTCTGCTTTTTTGCCGGATTCGCTTTGGATCGCAACTTCCTCCCGCAATATGTCACCCATTGAAAATTTTTCGCAGCGGTAGTACTGAGTCAGACGGTTTGCTTGAGTTCCTTTGCCGACCCCAGGCGGTCCAAAAAGCATCAATATCATCGACGTCCCCGGATCTTACCTCGCTTCATGAATCCCTCATAATGATACATCATCAGCTGGGATTCTATTTGTTGTAAAGTGTCCAGGGCAACTCCAACAATGATAAGCAAAGTCGTACCACCGAAATAGAATGGAACGTTGAGGAAATTTATCAAATACCAGGGTACCAGGGCGATAAAGCCGAGAAACAGTGCCCCGGGTAAAGTTATTTTCGAAAGTATATCGTCTATATAATTCGCGGTAATCGTACCCGGACGTATGCCCGGGACAAAACCACCATAACGTTTCATATTATCGGCGATCTCGGTTGGATTAAAAACGATTGATGTATAAAAATAAGTGAAAAATATGATCAATCCAAAGAACAGTATATCATATCCCCAAAATCCCGGTCTGAATACTTCGGTAATACCTTTAAGCGCTGGAATGAAAGCAGCGACCGTGCCGGGGAATACAACCAGCGATTGAGCAAAAATTATCGGGATCACACCCGCCGTATTGACCCGTAACGGTAAGAAGGTCGATTGACCTCCATACATCTTTCGACCGACTATCCGTTTTGGATATTGTACCGGGATTCTTCGAGTTGCCTGGGTCATAATAATGACCGAGGCAACGATAAATATCATTATTAGTATCACCAATATGAGATTGATCAGTGATAGACCCTGGGTGATCACAAGCTGAGCTGTACGTAGAAAATAAGATGGGTATTCTTCAAGGCAGCCAATGAAGATGAGGAATGAAATGCCATTACCAATGCCTTTTTCAGTTATCTGTTCACCGATCCACATTGCGAATATCGCTCCACAGGTCAGGGTCAGCATCGCCGTCAGACGGAATGCCCAGCCGGGATTGTAAACGATCGCCATGGTGCCGGCGGCACTGGTGAACTTCTGGCTCTCAAGGAACATCGCAATACTGATCGACTGGAAGACAGCCAGACCAACCGTGAGATAACGAGTATACTGGGTTATTTTTCTTCGGCCGGCCTGATCGCGTTGCATTTTTTCAACCTGGGGGAATACCGAACCGAGCAGCTGGAAAATGATCGAAGCCGATATGTAAGGCATAACGCCAAGAAACAATATTGCCGCTCTTGAGAGGGCGCCACCGACAAATATATCATACATACCAAATATCGATCCCTGCTGCTTGAGTTGTTGCATTAACAGACCAAGCGCCTGGGCGTTTATCCCGGGTAATGGAAGATGAGCGCCAAGACGGTAAACCGCAACCGCGAAAAGAGTAAAAAACAGCTTTTTCTTCAGGTCGGGTACTTTGAATATATTTTGAATGGTCGAGATCATTTTATGCGCTCGGTTTTACCTTTTGCGCCGATGATCTTATCAAGCGCGCTCTTTGAGAATTTATGCGCCTTGACCACCAGCGGAATAGTCAATTCACCCTGTCCGAGTATTTTTATTTTTTTACCACCTTTAATAATACCCTTTGCTTTCATAGAATCCGGAGTAACTTCAGAATTGGCTTCAAAGGCGGCGAGTTTCTTGATATTGACGATTTCATACGGTTCGCTATGTATGTTCGTGAATCCCCGTTTTGGCACGCGGCGGGTAAGCGGCATTTGGCCACCTTCATAACCCGGTTTGCGACTGTAGCCAGATCTCGATTTTTGACCTTTGTGGCCACGGGTTGATGTTTTCCCGTGACCCGAACCAGGGCCACAACCGACGCGTTTGCGCTTCTTGGTTGCACCCGGTGCTGGTTTGAGATCACTTATTTTCATTTTTGATCTCCTCAACCTCGACCAGGTAGGCAATCTGGTTTATCATACCCCTTATTGCATCATTGTCCGGATAAGTACGGCTTCGTCCGATCCGGATTAGACCCAGGGCCTTCAATGTCAATTTATGTTTCTTGATTTTGTTTATCGGGCTCTTCTTTAATGTCACTTTTATTTTCTTCATGCTTTTTCCTCATAAAATATTCTATTGGTTTATTGCGCATTTCAGCCTCGATCAGGATCGGGCGTATTGATTTCAGGGCGTTTATGGTTGCGTTAGCAAGATTCGTTGGGTTGTTTGAACCAAGTGATTTGGTGAGAATATTCTTGATGCCGACCGCTTCGCATACCGCCCGTACCGGATTGCATGCGATAATTCCAGTACCGGTCAAGGCCGGTTTCATGATTAGATTGCTGGCCGAAAATTTTCCGGTTACCGGATGTAGAATCGTTCCTTCCGTAACATCGACTTTTACCATTGTCTTTTTTGCGATCACAGTGGCTTTTTTGATCGCGGCCGCGACCTCGGCTGATTTAGCGTGACCAACGCCGATACCGCCGGCACCGTCTCCAACCACTACGCATGCATATAATTTTAATCGTTTACCGCCTTTAACAACTTTAATTACTCTTTTGAGTTCGACGACTTTTTCAATAAAGGTATCAGTTGTTTCAAACACCAAACCTCCTCTAAAATATTAAACCTGCTTCGCGGGCGCCATCAGCAACTGCTTTTATACGTCCGTGATATTTATACCCAGCGCGGTCAAAGGTTACGGTTTTTATTCCTTTTTCCACTGCCGTTTTCCCGATTCTTTTTCCGGTTTCAAATGCGATCTCGGTCTTTTTCTTTCCTTTGGCAGTATCTTTGACCAAAGATGAAGTACCAATTATTACCCGTTGTGATTGGTCGTCGATAAGCTGCGCGTAAATATGACGATTGCTCCGGAATACACAGAACCGGGGTCGATCCTTGGTTCCGAAAACCTTTTTTCTTATCCTTTGATGTCTTAATTTGCGACCAACTAGTTTCATATCAATGCCTCTGGTTAAGCCTGGACAATTGCTCGCTTACCGATCTTTTTGCGAAGATGCTCTTTTTCATAACGTATGCCCTTATGCCGGTAGGGATCAGGAATTCGTACGCGCTTGATTTTCGCGGCAACATCGCCAAGCAGCTGTTTGTTTATGCTTTTAAGGGTTATATAGGTCAGATCACCTTTATCCGCGCTTTTGACTACCTTGAGTTCACATTTTATTTCTTTTGGTAACTCCAATGAAACCGGTGATGAATAGCCAACAAAAAGTTGAATATTATTACCAGCCAACTGGGCGCGGTACCCGGTTCCCTGTATGATCAAGATCTTTTCATAACCCAAGGTTACCCCTTTGATCATATTAATTATTAATGAGCGGGTGGTTCCCTGTTCAGCCGCACCGGCTTTACTATTTTCAATGCTCTTCACCAATATTTGATCAGTCTGGATCTCGATATCGACCTTGGAACTGAGTTTGCCTTCAACCGTGCCAAGCGGGCCCTGTACTTTTATATCGCTGTTTGCTCTTGTGACTTTAACCTGTTTAGGGATAGTTATCGGTCTGAATCTCTGACGAGCCATAAAATTCTCCTTAATAAACGTAAGCGATCAATTCTCCGCCGATTTTTTTCCGGCGTGCTTCACGATCGCTAAGAACACCGCTGGACGTGGTAAGAATCGCCGTACCTACCCCACCCAAAACATATGGTATCTCATATTTACTTACATAAACGCGTCTTGAGCATTTGGACTTACGTTCCAGATTTCGAATGACTGATTCACCGTTCTTCCCGTATTTCAGCATTATCGAAATTTTGCGTTTCTTATTATCAAGAGTAAAATTATTTATAAATCCTTCCTCCAACAGTACCCGCAGGATTTCGGTTTTAAGCCGAGAATAGGGCGCGGTCACTTCGTTTTTCTGGGCGCGGCAGCCGTTGCGAATTATCGTTAACATATCAGCAATCGGGTCCATTAAACCTCCTTCGATCCTTTACCTTTATGGCAATGCCCGTTTAAGCAATTTCTATTTATAGAAATGCGATTTTTAGTATATAAATCATTTTTAGAAAACATAGACAAATATTATATTTATTTTATTTATAATGTCAAGGGTAAAAATACATCAAAATTTCATGATATTGCAAAACTTAACAAAACCAGCCTGTCCTGTTCTGTTAAGTTTTAAATGTTCAAGTCATGTAATTACAGACGATATATTAACGATAATTTTTAAAATTGGATTGGAGTACAAATTATTGTACAGTTTTTAGTGCTAAGATAGTCTTGATTTTCTTAGAGGATTCGCTATTATTATATTATGAAAATTCATCAGCGGTTTTCCCGGGGCCTCGGTGTGATCTCGATACTGATATCATTGGCAGTAGCTGCGCTACTGCTGGTTGTGGTTATAACCGTTATGACTGGAAACAAGGATGACGGCGTGCCGGTTTCAAAACCGATCGGTCGTGCCCAGAGTGTCCAATGTCTAAGCAATATCCATGCGATCGAGATCGCGATTAAGATGTATCAGGCTGAGAATGGGCAATATCCAGGATCACTGAATGATTTAAAAAATACCGGTGATCTGTCATTCACCTGTCCGGTTAATAATGCCGTCTATATTTACGATCCAGTGGCCGGTACCGTGAAATGTCCGGAACACAGCCGTTAATTCGAGTATCTACCGGACTTTAATTAGTTTTCCAGCAAAAGAAGATCCTGCAACATTAACCTTAACAAAATAGACCCCGGCGGGTAACTCACTCTTATTGTGATTAGTACCGTCCCAGATAAAGGGGATTTTAGTTCTAAAGCGATTGATCTCTACACCGGTGCTGTTATATATCGCCAGGTCAGCATTTTCATTATTCTGATCAAGCAAAAAATGAAATCGGTTTTTGCCTATACTCGGTAAAATAGTTAAATTACGCGGGCAGATGTTTCGGTTCTTTAATTCGGTTACTACAGTATTATAGGGTACGGCCATAGTTGCCAGGGCCGCGGTTTGTGCTTTGGTTACCTCGGTGCAGAAAGGTAGATTGTTGAATCCACTACCAATCGTATCGCCGGTCGTGTGATACCAGGGATTGGTCGGATAATAATCGTCAATATTAAGAAAAGCGACATAACCATTATCATTGAATGACTGATTGTCGGACGGTATCCAGTTATTGGTAAGGCGTTTATGGGTAAGTAGATTGGTGTAGGTGTCAGCGCAAGCAATAAAAAAATCACATAGCGGCCCGCAGGGCGGGCTGGCGAGACTGCCGATAACCTCAATGCTTTCGGGCTGGGCATCAACATAAGCGATCATGTCAGCATTGATAACACCGAGAATGCTGTCATTGGCCATGCGAGCGTAAGCCGCATAATAAGCGCTGCCAAAAAGGCCGAATTCCTCACCGGAAAAGGCGATATACCGTACTGAATATTCAAATTCATAGTTTTGCATAACCCGGCAGGCTTCGATCACGCTTGCCGTGCCGCTGGCATTGTCATCCGCGCCCGGTGCAATATTCGGCGCCATATTCGAATATGAATCAAAATGACCGCAAACCACGGTATAAATAGAATCGGGATATACATTACCGCTTTTAACACCGATCGCGTTAGGCGCATGCCCGCTGCTATGATTTTGAGTGAAAACCGAATCACAGCCGTATTGATTGAACCGGCTCGCAATGTAAGCCGCAGCGGCATCACAGGAATCATGGGTCGAATAGCGCGTGATGAAATCTTGAAGTCGTTGAACCGTGGCGAGTATCGAATCAGCATTAACCAGCGCTACTATTTCCTGTATTGTTGGATCTGATCTGATTATGTTGAATGTCATGCCTGATGCGTGCACTAATGGTTTAAAGGTTACATACTTGAGCATAACCGGTTCGGTCATTAGCGCTGCTGGTGATGCGGACAACAGGCGGATTAAGACATTATCATTGTCCTGTAATAACACTGAACCATACCTGCTCAGATCAAGGCTTGGGTCAAGGATTTTGACAAAATAATAAGGACCGGAAACAGGATTGGTATCAAGGATTTGAAATTCGAAAGGACTTAATTTCGTTATATCTTTATCTTCTACGATACAGAAGGCATAGTGCTCGAATTCGCCAACAATATCAAGCTCAGCCGCATATAATGGTTCAAGTCTTTCTGCATCCAGGATTACGCTCACCAAATAAATATTCTGAGCGAAAACCAATAGCGGCAGCAAAAGGGTAAGAAATTTTTTCATATTCGCTCCTTAGTTAAGAATCTTAATAAATCAAACTTTTATAAATCGTATCTTATCTATTAGTTTTTTTGGTGCGGTAAATCCGACAATTGCGCAATGATCAAATTTTTTTGAATCGATCACTTTGGTGATTGTCACATCAGTGATCTCTCTGCCTTCGCGGTCAAGAGCTTTTACCCGATCGCCCCTTTTCGGCCGGGGTAGAAGTTCATACGGAATATATATGATTGAATGATCTTCGGGTGTTTCATCGATCACAAAGACCGCCAGACCCGGGCAGCGCGGTATACACAGCAAACAGCCGGTGCATTTTTCATAATCGATTTGCGGCAGTTCAATCATTGATCCGTTCATCGATATAGCTTTGTTGGGACAGGCATCCACGCAGGGATCGCAGGGTATTTTTTCCGGACATTCGATCACGACATAGGGACCTTTTTGGCGCCGTTGTGTTGATGGCTCGAAATTCATCAAAAATAATACTCAAAACTTAGTCTCTGGTCAATAACCGAGTGGAATAATTCTATTTCTTAGTTTAATTTTTCTTTTTAAATCTTCTCTTTAAGTACCGATTTATTATCAGACCGCAGAAAAATAGAAGAGGTAGAAGCGGAGTGTTGATCATGGCCATTGTATGATAATCAGCGTATTCATATTCGATCTTTCTGTATTCAGTATCGTCAGGTGATTGGTAGAGATATATATCGTCGATCGATTCGCTGTGAATACTAAATTTACCATGCAACTTGGTTATATAATCATTGATCTTTATGTAATCAGCTAACGTTGGTAGGTCTGCACTGATCGCCTCGTATTCATCATCGGAGATACGGTTGGCGTATTCAAGCTCGGCATTGTCAAAGAACATTTTATGCTCGCCGACAACGTAAAGGTAAACGCTGATTGTATCGCGCATCGAAACTGATGTCATTGCCATTGGATAAACATATTTATCAGTTGCAAATCGGAATTTTATACCGACATTATCATAACCAGAGTAGCTGTCAATATTTGTATCCGCCCGGGCCGCAAAGAAATAATTCCAGCCATTGTCGATATAATCCTGGGTAATATTTGTGATCGTTTGATTCGTTTGATACCCATTCTGTGACAGCCATGATATCAGCGAATCAGGTGAATTCGTTTGGATCAGGACGGTCTGTAAGAAACCAATCGTGTCATACGATATGACATCAAAATAATCCTCGCCATAAGAACCATCGCCCAGCGAGCGGAAATTACCAAAGGACCCGCAGCCACCTTGATACCGATAGGGTGAGGTCATATCCGCAAGATCAAGGAATATATCGACTTCAACGCTGTTAACCGATGGTAAGTTCGGTAAAGGGATAATCCAGGCAAAACCGTAGTATTCATTGTTCCAGTATGCTTTTGCCAGTATTGAGAGTTCTTGTGTGTCGGGCCGGAGTTTGATTATCGCGACCTGATCAAGGCTATAGATCTCGTAATCGCCGGTTGGCGGTACCATACCACCGTCAGCCCAGGCTATAACTACTAAAGTTGTTATCGCGAATATTAATTTCATTTTTCCTCCTTGTAAAAATTGAATGTGATACCAACGCCAAAACTGTTAAGGTTTACATAGCTTAACGAGTAACGGATTGGCCCATAATAATGATCAACCGGTTCAGCCCGGGCAGCGAATGGCACTATACTGCCATGCCAGCGCATGCCGATGCGAAAATTGTTTATTTTATGAAATACCGTGACCGTAGTTTCAAAACCGACTGATCGCCGGGTATCAGATGTGTAATCAATAATACCGCTGTCCCTTGCAACCGGATAACATATCTTACCGTGATAGTATCCAAAATTAAAAGCGGCATCCATGTACTCATTAATGAAGAAAACTGTTTGCATGCCGATCGCTCCAGCAATTAATGATACATTGTTCCCGGAACCGATAAAATAATCGTCCGCCATATAGTTGTTCTGTCCATGTATGATTTCAGCATAAATACCGAGCGCGGGATTGACACGGCTGAATGTATTCTCAAATTTGAATTGGTAATAATTATCGAAATTGTCATTGCTGTACGCATCGGGCAATAAATAAATAGCCGATATATAGGGATTGAATACAAGATATAGGAAAAAAGTTAGCATATTCATTCCTCCAGTTAAATTTTAGATAAACCGGCTTCATTGTCAATATACATGCATTTTGTGAAAAAAGTGTGAAAAAACTAGATGAACTAAAAAGACCAAATAAACCAATATATCTCTTATGTCCCAACCGACCCATTGACAATTCATCTTATTCTATTACCATTAATGCATAAGGAGGTAAAGATGAGAAGTATAAAAATAAACAAAGTAGCAGCGATAGGGATGATGATGGTTACGGCAATAGGTATAATCTGGGCACATGGATTAACAGTAAAACGCCCAATGCCACATGGCGGTAGTCCACCAATGGGCGTTATTACAAGTTTGGATGCGCAAATTTCGATTCCGTTCATGCCAAAAGTTGGTGAGGTGTTTGATGTCACTCTCACTGTTCAATGTAATAAGAACTTTGAGAAACTGCGTTTTGGCCCCGCCTATACTGCGATATTTACAGTTAGCAAAGGCGTCGAAATAATAGAAGGTAAAGAACAAAAATTTTATGGATATATGCGAAAGGATGAAATAAAACAGTTTAAGGCTAAAATAATGATTAAAGAACCAGTCTCGTTAGTTTCAATATATGGTGGGATTTCAGCGCCGATATGGGGCCCGCAGGGAATAGGTTGCGAAATGTTTCTCATTGACGAAATTACTGGTCAGTATGGGACGAAGGAGGAGTATGAAAAGCAACTGCATCAACAGGCCGAGTGGTGGTATGACCATGCGGGCGAATTTACTAATGATCCAGTTACATTTGATTGTGCTGCGGAAAATAGGAAAATCATTGGCTGAATGAAGGAGTTGGAACCGAAGTTGACAGATTGGGAAGCATTGTATCTTCATTTTGATGGAATTCAGGCGTTGATGGGTGGTATGGGCGATGGAAAAACAACATGGGAAGACCGCTGGCGTTTTCTATTAGATATGGGGTGGCTTGAGAAACAACGGGCAGGAAAAGAAATTAAAGAGAGATGGTTGAAAGAGTTAATCAAAAAATATAAAGGGAAATCTTTATCAAAGGAGCAGGGATTAAATCCCAAGTTTTTTCGTGATAATCCTGATAGTGTTGGTAATAATTTTGGTCTTCCTGATAGCGCGCAGAAAAGGTGGAGTTATTTCTACTTCAATGGGCAATTCAAATACAAGAAGCATCAATACAACAAAGACCATGGACTCTTAACCCAAACTGTTGACATGCCGATATGTAGTGTTTTGATTAGAGTAAGAGCATATTGGTCAGGACAGGGGACAATTTGGACAATCAGGACTAATACCGATGCGAATGGTTATTTCCATGCCACTTTGAGTTGGGAAGTGCCGCCGAATATCGACATATACGCCCATCCAATTGTCTATTTCTGGGGACCAACACCTCCAAATCGCGTAATAAATGTTTCAGACCCCACACCAACCTCTTACATTACCTGGCGTGACCCAATAGATACGACAATTTTCCTTTTACCGAGAGTTCAAAGTGGGGTTGATACAATTTGGACCGGTACTGATACTTATGATTTTGGCACAATGTATATAGACAGTTTCAACCCCGGTGTAGTTACCCAACCCAAAAGCGGCGCGGCAAATATAAGCCAAACTTATTTCCATGCCAGAACATTTATGAATCCACCGCCGGCAAGACCATTGAGGTGCCTGTGGGAACCGGGCTACGCAGCTTGGACTGGTATGGATACTCTAATATTAGATACGGTCTGGATAAATGGCAATGCATCAATAGAGGGTGGAACTGATGAATGGGATGATGATATTCTTTTACATGAATTTGGGCATTATGTAATGGATTTTTATGCACAAAAACCAAAGTCTGATACCGGCGAACATATATGGCCATTTGAATATCCGGAAAAGCCGGGCGTCGGCTACGGTGAAGGCTGGGCACATTTCTTTGCTTGTCGTGCGAGGGTTGGCTCAGGTACAGATACTTTAATAACAAACACGGCAAGGGGTATAGGTGGAGATTCTGTTTATCTATGGAATAATATTGAAAATCCTTGGATTGCCAGTGATTTTCCACCTGGATTATTCGAAGGTGGTCCCTGGTGTGAGGGTGCGGTGGCAGGTGCCTTATGGGATATATATGACGGCCACAATGAAATTCCATATCCTTCATATCCCTGGCCTGGATTTCCCGATACCGCACTCGCTGGCACGCTCACAATGGGCTTTGATCCAATCTGGAATATCTTTGACCATTATGACCCACCTGGAGTTGCTGACACAAATTGCCAGACAATCTTTCACTTTAGAAGTGGCTGGAATTATTACAACTATGGTCAT
>MEUM01000064.1:25595-25737 GCA_001771735.1 Caldifarciminota bacterium RBG_13_43_14
TCGGGTTAGAGATAGTATACCGGCTGCACCTGCGGACTTGACCGCCCAAATGGAAAATAACTATGTCCGGCTTTACTGGCGTAGGAACAGCGAGTCGGATCTTAAGGGTTATCGTGTTTATCGAAAATACAAACGAAATTTT
>MEUM01000064.1:26135-26246 GCA_001771735.1 Caldifarciminota bacterium RBG_13_43_14
AAGAAGGAGTAATAATTTGTTTTCCCCTTTTCCAAAGGGGAATAAGGGGGATTAGCTTATTGCACTTACTAAAATGATGAGAAGTGGGATTAATTCATTCCCTTTACTGAA
>MEUM01000064.1:26380-26586 GCA_001771735.1 Caldifarciminota bacterium RBG_13_43_14
CCCGATACCCTGCTAATCGTTGAACACGACCCGGTGATTACGATTGGCAAAAGCGGCAAAGAATCGAATATCAAGATCCCGGAAAAATTGCTCACGGAGCGGGGAGTCGGCTATTACCATATTGAACGCGGCGGCGATGTTACTTATCATGGTCCGGGCCAGATAGTGGGTTATCTAATATTCAATATTCGTGACGGTCTTATCGG
>MEUM01000064.1:26616-35439 GCA_001771735.1 Caldifarciminota bacterium RBG_13_43_14
TGCGGTCATCGCAACGCTTACCGAGTTCGGAATCGATTCGCACAAACGATCGAAAATGATCGGCGTCTGGACTGATAAGGGAAAGATCTGTTCTGTCGGTATTGCGGTAAAGCGCTGGGTCAGTTTTCACGGGTTTGCCCTGAACGTAAATTCCGATCTGAAATTCTTTGAGATGATCGTGCCCTGCGGTATACCGGATGTGAAAATGGTTTCAATGCAGTCGTTGTTGCGGCGTGAGGTGGCAATCGATAAGGTCAAGGAAAATCTGATCCGTCAGATCGCTCATGTTTTTGAAAAAAAATCCTACGCATCATGTCTGAGCCCCGTTTAAAAAAACCGGCTTGGTTAAAAACCCGGGTGCCATCAGGCGATGAGTTCCGTGCGATTCACGACCTGATTCGTGCTCATGGTTTGGTAACCGTGTGTCAGGAAGCGCGATGTCCCAATATCAATGAATGCTGGAACAACAAATGCGCGACCTTGATGATATTGGGAAAAATATGCACGCGTGCCTGCCGGTTCTGCGCGGTTAAGACCGGTGATCCGGCCGGGCATATTGACATGGATGAACCGCGTCGCGTCGCCGAGCTGGTAAAAGAAATGGATTTGAAATATGTTGTCATCACCTCGGTCGACCGTGATGACCTTGAAGACGGCGGCAGTCAATTGTATGCCGAGACCATTTCGATGATCAAGGATTTGAAAAAAGATATTAAGGTCGAGGCATTGATACCGGATTTTCAGGACCGGATCAACGATATTGAAAGAGTTGTGCTAAGTACTCCTTTTATACTCGGACATAATGTCGAGACCGTGGAAAATCTTACACCGGTTATTCGTGACCGGCGCAGTAATTATCAGCAATCTTTGAATTTGCTCGCCAGTGTTAAAGAAATCAAGCCGGATCAAATGACTAAAAGCGGGTTTATGGTCGGAATGGGTGAAGGTCTCGATGAAATAAAAAGCACAATGAGAGATCTGGTGAAAAACCGGGTCGATATAATCACAATCGGTCAATATTTACAGCCGACGCGCAAACATTATCCAGTGAAAAAATATTATTCGCCCGAAGAGTTTGAGATTTTTGAAAAGATCGGTTATGATATGGGATTCAAGAAAGTAGTCAGCGGACCGCTGGTGCGTTCGTCATATCATGCTTCATCCGTAATATAATGAGATTGCCGTGCCCGTCGAGATACTCGGGGCTCGCAATGACTAAACCGGCATTTCTTGACACCAATACTCTTATCGCTATAATAGTAGCACGATGCTTAAATTATTGACCAAGGTATTCGGCACCAAAACCGAGCGGGAGCTCAAATCGCTCTGGCCGATTGTCGAAGAGATAAATCAACATTATGAAGAATTCAAAGATGTAGATCTAATTCAAAAAACCGAAGAGTTTAAAAAGCGAATAGCCAACGGTGAAACTCTTGATGAATTAATGCCGGAGGCATTTGCTGCGGTAAAGGAAGCCTGCCGCCGCTTGGTCGGTAAGAAATGGCCGGTGGTCGAAATCGAAACTGAGTGGCGTATGATTCCTTTTGATGTGCAGTTGATCGGAGCGATTGTCCTGCATCAAGGTAGGATCGCCGAAATGAAAACCGGTGAAGGTAAAACCCTGGTCGCAACCATGCCGATGTACCTTAATGCATTGACCGGAAAAGGTGCTCATCTGGTAACGGTTAATGATTATCTTGCGCGCCGCGACCGTGAATGGATGGGGCCGGTATATGAGTCAGTGGGTTTAACCATAGGTGTGATCCAGGGCGGCATGGATAATGAAATGCGCAAGCAGGTTTATCAATGCGATATCACCTATGGCACTAACAATGAATTTGGATTTGATTATCTGCGCGACAATATGACCTGGCGATGGGAAGATAAGGTGCAGCGCACTCATCATTATGCGATCGTCGACGAGGTCGATAGTATTTTAATCGATGAGGCGCGTACGCCCTTGATCATTTCCGGACCGGTTGAACATGAAACCAGCGCCTTCAATGAATTAAATCCGATCGTGAACCGATTGAATTCTGCCCAGACCGTGCTCATCAATCGTATTGTTGCCGAGGCGAAAAAGTTATTCGATGAGGACCCTGAGAAAAATGAAAAGGAGCTTGGCTTCAAGTTGTTGCAGGCAAGGCGGGGTTCGCCCAAAAATCGCCAGCTTCTGAAACTCGAACAGGAAACCGGGATAAAAAAATTGATCGAGACGACCGAGCTCAAATACGTACGGGATAAATCATTCGCCGAGATCGATAATGATCTCTATTTTGTGATTGATGAGCAGACCAATGTGATCGATCTGACCGATAAAGGCATCAATTTTATCGCTCCGAACAATCCAGATATGTTCGTACTTCCTGATCTGAGCAGCAAGATCGGTGTGATCGATAAAGATGAAGGCATGACGCCAAAAGAGACGTTCGCGGCCAAAGAAAAGGCATATCAGGAGTACGCGCAGAAAAGTGAAAAACTTGCGAATCTCAGGGCATTATTAAAGGGATATTCGCTTTTTGAAAAGGATGTTGAGTATGTGCTCCAGGATGGTCGGGTGATAATTGTTGATCAGTTCACCGGTCGTTTGATGCCGGGCCGCCGGTTCAGCGACGGTCTTCATCAGGCAATTGAGGCAAAAGAAGGCGTCAGGGTGCAGGAAGAAACACAGACCTTTGCGACCGTCACGATACAGAACTATTTCCGTATGTATGAAAAACTCGCTGGCATGACCGGAACGGCCGCGACTGAAGCCAATGAATTCTGGGAAATATATAAGCTCGATGTGGTTGAAATACCGACCATGGAACCGGTGCGGCGCATCGACTATGAAGACATTATCTACCGGTCCCGGCGCGAAAAGTACAATGCGATTATCGATGAGATCGTAAAATGGTATGAGAAAAAAAGACCGATACTGGTCGGCACAACCTCGGTCGATGTATCCGAGGTCCTATCCAAGCTGCTTCAACGCCGGGGTGTTTCTCATGAGGTTTTAAACGCAAAACATCATCAGCGTGAAGCCGTGATCATAGCCAGCGCCGGTCAACCCGGTGCCGTGACGATCGCAACCAATATGGCTGGCCGCGGAACCGATATCAAATTGGGCGAGAAAGTCGTCGAATGCAGTAAATGCTGTATCAAATGTCTGGAACGGGATTGTGCATCATGTACCCATCAGGAAAAGAATGAATGTTTGAAAGAGGTTCCATGCGGTCTTTATATTATCGGTACCGAACGGCATGAGGCACGGCGTATTGATAATCAATTGCGGGGTCGAAGCGGTCGCCAGGGCGATCCCGGATCAACCCGGTTCTTCCTGTCGCTTGAAGATAATTTAATGAGAATATTCGGTTCGGACCGCGTGGCCGAGATCATGGATCGTTTTGGCGGCGAAGAGCAAAAACCGCTTACTCATCCACTGGTCACCAGAGCGATCGCGAATGCCCAGAAGCGGGTCGAAGAGAATCATTTTGAGGTTCGTAAGCACTTGCTTGAATATGACAATGTCATGAATCGCCAGCGCGAGTATATATATAAAATTCGTGATGAAATCCTGAAAGGCGAAAACCTGCAAGAGAAGTCAGTAAAGTTATTCGAGGATGCGATTGAGGATATTCTGCTCAAACATACGAATCCGAAAACCAATCCGGAAAATTGGGATTGGGAAGCAGTGAAAGGCGAATATAGTATTCTATTCTTGACTGATTTTACCATTGATCAAGAAGAGATCATGAAAATAAAACAGGAGGCTTTGCTTGATCTAATGCTCGAGCGAGCCCGGGAAAGACTGACCTTCCGTGAACAGGAACTTGGCGCCGAAGTTTTCAATGATATGTTGAAATTCGTGCTCATGCATACGCTCGACAGTAAATGGCGAGATCATCTATACGGTCTGGACGCCTTGCGTGAAGGAATAAGATTGCGCGCCTATGCCCAGAAAGATCCACTTATCGAATATAAGCAGGAGGCGTTCCGCATGTATGATGAGATGCTGATCGATATGGCCAAGACCACTTCCGGTTTATTATTCCGGGCACAGCCCGGTCCTCAGGTACGTCGACCTCAGAAAATACAGGAACATAAACCAGGTGTATCCCAACCAGCCGGAGCGGTTTCGAGCGCAGCGCCGGCTAATGCGATCAAAAAAGTCGGCCGTAATGATCCCTGTCCGTGCGGCAGCGGTAAAAAGTACAAAAAGTGCTGCGGAAAGAATGTATCATGAAACCATATCAAGTGCATTTATTTTCCGATAATGCAAAAATCCCCGATTATTTACCGACCGAGCCGGTTTTTATATATGAGAATAACCGTTATTTGAATTTTCTAACCTTTGATTGTTTTCATTTAAAGAACAACGAATATCTCCGGGATACGGCTCGGAACAGTATCGAGGCCAAAGGTATTGTTGCCGCGGAAGGGCGGATTGAAACCATCGAGCGGTTGCAAAAAGCAATGATCGAATTCAAGAAAATCGAGAACATAATGATCATGCCGGATGAATTAATGGCGATATTTTCAGTGCTTTCGATGTTCGGTCCTAAGACAACTTTTTTTGTCGATTATGAGACCAGTCCGACCATTCTTGCTTTAATTCAGCAGCGTAATGTGGAATTTTACAAGCATGATGATCTGGTTCAACTTGGAAACCTGCTGAACGCGAAATCAGAAAAGGCGATCGTGATCGACGGTCTTTACGAATGGATCGGTAAGATCGCACCGGTCAATGATCTGGTCAAGCTTGCGCAGCAATATGAGTGTTTTATAATCGGCAATGAACTAAATACCTTTGGACTGTTGGGACGGGAAGGTCGCGGATTCATCGATCTTTTCAATCTTTATGATGCGATCAACATGGAGATCGGAAGCTTCAGCCGGTTTCTCGGCGGTTTTGGCTGTTATATTGGCGCAAAGCGTTTCCTGATCAACAAGGTGCGTGAAAATGTAAATAAGATATTGAATCCACTTCCCCAATTTATGCTGTCAGTTAATATCGGCGCGCTTGAATTGGCAAGAAACAACAATGGTAATGGTGCATTCACTACGCTCTGGAAGAACAGCCGTTACTTTATTACCCGTCTTAAGCAGATTGGCTTTACGACCGCTAGTGATACGCCGATAGCGGTCGTAAATTTGAATAATAACGATGAATCGGGTGAATTCGTTAAAAAATTGTTTTTTGAAAAGATCGTTGTCGGTCAGGACCGAGAGCGTATACGAATGTGCCTGTCGATCGAACACAATAAAGAAGATCTCGATTATTGCCTTGAGGTTTTTGAAAAAATCGGTAAAGAACTCGCGATATTAAAATAGTGTAGAGAGACGATTATTTATGCCCGAAAAAATTCCTGATCTAATTCGTGAAAAAGATCTGGTGTTAATCTATCTCGATGAAAAAAGGAATTTTCTAACCCAAATACAAAAGGGATTGAAACTTTCTTCAGATTATGGAAGCATTGAAATAAAAGATATAATCGACAAACCTTTCGGATATACCGGTAAAACGCATCTGGGACATAACTTTTATTGCCTTAAGCCATCAATAAGCGATATGATGATGAAGCTGCGCCGAACAACAACTATCGTATATCCAAAAGATCTCGGATATTTATTGCTGGCAACGTCGATACAGTCCGGCTCCAGGGTCGTTGAAGTCGGCACCGGCAGCGGTGCCATGACCATGGTGCTGTCCCGTCTGGTTGCTCCGGACGGAAAGGTTTTCAGTTATGATCGCCGTCCTGAGTTCATTGAAAACGCGCGTATGAATTTGGAAAAGTCAAAGGTCCTGGACGGTGTTGAATTCCGGGAAAGAGATGTCAGCAAAGATGGTTTTGTTGATGATAATATTGATGCTGTTTTTGTTGATGTACCTGAGCCGTGGGATATCGTCGTTCATGCCTCGACCGTGCTCAAGGGCGGACATCATTTTGTTAGCTGGAGCCCGAATGTGGAACAGGTGCGGCGGACCGTTGAGATATTATCACATCAATCGTTCATCCGGATAAAAGTCAACGAGATCCTGGAGCGCGAGCTGTTGGTAAGAGAGCGGGGAACAAGGCCTAGCGAGCGCGGTATTACCCATACCGCCTATTTAGTCCAGGCACAGAAAGTTTTACCAGATTAAACCTATCGCCACTCACTAATCCCTATTCGCCAGACATGTTATCTTTAACGCAGATTCCAGGTTTTTTAAAATTCTAAATTCGAAATTCTAAGCTCTAAACAATATCAAAACACTAATATTCAAATTCTAAACTATTTTAAAAATTGGATTTTTGAATTTTGGATTTGTTTACCCCGTTTAAATAATATATATTA
Source organism: Caldifarciminota bacterium RBG_13_43_14 (assembly GCA_001771735.1). GTDB lineage: Bacteria > Hydrothermota > Tepidihabitantia > SM23-42 > SM23-42 > RBG-13-43-14. Next base: position 32,935 of record MEUM01000064.1, read on the forward strand.
AAAAGGAATATCACCAATAAGGCTACTAGCTGTTTGTTTATGCATGAACCTTTATCTTTTATTTTGTATTTAACGGGGTTTAGGATTTAGATATTAGAATTTCGGATTTAGCGTGCAATGCGTAACCGAAAAACACATTTTTAGCATTGTAATAAAATTTTTATTTTTTATTGCGCGCTACGGCTTACGGTTCTTACTTAAGGTATGCTATTGGATCGACCGGCTTGCCATCCTTGCGTAGTTCGAAATGCAGCATGGGTCCGGCAAGGGAACCGCTTTCGCCGACTCGCCCGATTATCCTGCCTTCATCAATCTCTCTACCGACCTCGACCAGGATCTCAGAAAGATGTCCGTACAGTGAATAATACCCATCAAGGTGATCGAGCAACACCATATTGCCATAACCGATGAAGCGATCGGCATAAACGACCTGGCCGGGCGCTACGGCAATCACATTCTGACCATAGGCAGTGCTGATATCGATACCATTGTTCTTGGTGGTCGTTAAGTATTTGGGATGTATTACTTTACCGAAATTAGTTGTAACCGTGCCCGGACAGGGCCAGATCAGACGACCGCGATTCGTTTCGAGATAATTTGTTCCACTGACCGTCTTGGCTCTCTTTTTTTCAAGCTCAACGATCAGCTCTTCGAGCTTGCGCTGAGCGCTCTTCAACTCCTTTTCCAGTTTTGCTTTTTCGCTCTCCTCTTTGGCAACTTCGTCAAGTATCTTTTTTTTCTTGAGCCTTTCGTCGTTCAAGACCGTAAGTTCAGATTGTTTTTCATCGCGCCGGGCTTGCAGAGTTTCGATCAATTCTTCGCGTATCTTTTTATCAATCAAATATTTTTCCCAATCGGCTTTGAATTCAAAAAATACTTTTTGGTCATCACGGGCAAGGATCTGCAAATAATAAGATGATGCAAGTATTTCGGGCAGTGATTTCGATGAAAAAATTATTTCTAATTTATAAAAAGGAGTCCATTTGTAAAGACGGATAAGACGTGCCTGAAGATCGGTTTTCCGAACTTTCATTTTATTTTCTAGCCTTACGATCTCACGGGTAAGTTCTGCTACTCTCTCTTTTTCACGGCTTTCCTGGGCGGTTAATTGATCAATATAAGATATTGTCAGGGAGATCCCTTCATCGATTTTTTCGATCCGGGCCAGCGTACCGACCTTCTGTTTCTCTAATTGTTTTATTTCATTACGGACTGCGGTCAGCTGTGTTTTGAGCGTTTCTAATTCTTTTTGTTTTTCATCAATTTGGCAAAAAAGGCAGGTCAGAATAAGTAAAAAGGTCATTGCAGAAATTTACGCAGGGCAATGCTCGAGCCGATAATGCCAAAAAACACGCCACTTGCCAGTATACCCAACAGGAACCACCATTGCGGGAAAAAAACATTACTGAAAAATGAAAGCGCCAGACGGCTGGTTATTATCGTAAGCGCAAAGGCGATCAACCCGCCAAAAAGTCCCTGCACTATCCCTTCAAAAGCAAAGGGTATCGCGATAAAAGAATCTGAAGCACCGACCAGTTTCATTATTTCGATCTCCCGGGACCGGGCGAAAATAGTTAATTTGATTGTCTGGAATATCACGAATATCACTGAAAAAATGATAATTACCAGAAGACCCAGATCGAATATTGTAATAACACTGGTTATCTTTTTTAGCTGATCGACCAGTTCGCCGCCATAAATAGTCTCCCTGATCCCTCTTAAAAGCATTACTTTGCTGCTTATTTCTTTAAGTCCCTCGGTGTTGCGATAGGGCCGGTAAAGTTTAATGCGAAGTGAGGCCGGTAAGGGATTGCTTTCAAAAACCTTCAGCACTTCTTCAGTATCTTTTAATTCTTGTTGTAAAGCTATTAAGGCATCATCGGCGGAAACGTATATAACTTCTTTTATGCCTTTAATCTTGAGAATATTTGCGGTCAAAATTTCAGGATCGGCATTATCTTCAAGAAAAGCGATGATTTCGATTTTTTCATCAAGCCGTGACATAAAATGATACAGGTTCACTGTGACCAGCCCGAAAAGTGCGAGCAAAAAAAGTGAGATCGAGATCACCAGTAATGAAAGAAAAAAAAGCGAACTGTTGCGCTGAATTGTCTTAAGACCTTCGCGTATTCCGATTCTGATTGCCATTGTTACCTTTCGATGGTCAGTTTGCTGTCTTTAAGACATAGCATTGGTTTTTTTACCCGTTTCGCAAGTTTTAAATTATGGGTTGCCATCAGTACGGTAGTTCCTTTATAATTGACGTCAAGAAGAACATCAATTATCTCTTGAGAACTTTTTTCATCCAGGTTACCGGTTGGTTCATCGGCAAGCAAAATATATGGTTCATGTACCAGCGCGCGCGCGATCGATATTTTTTGTTGTTCGCCGCCGGATAATTGATAAGGGAATGAAAATTTCTTATGGCTGAGCCGGAGATAGGTAAGTATATCCATGATCCGTTTGCGTATATCGCGGGGTGGTATATCGGTAACCTCAAGCGCG
>MEUM01000065.1:0-4761 GCA_001771735.1 Caldifarciminota bacterium RBG_13_43_14
CGGACTGGGTAACCTATACTGATAATGAGGATGAGGCGATCGATGCCGCGATAAAAAAGGCGGCTGAAAAAATGGTCAATGCGATCCTTACGAACTGGTAAGGGATTGGAGGAATAAATGAAAAAACAACTTATAAAAATAAATGACCTGTATAATATTAAATTCATCCGGGAGCTTTCATTATCGCGGGATGGTAAACAAATTGCTTTCACAATTGAATGGATGAACAAGAAAGAAAATAAATATTTTTCTAATCTGTATGTGATAAAACCTGATGGAAAAAAGATAAAATATGTTGGCGGGAACCGGGATATTAAAAAACCGAAATGGTCGCCAGATGGTAAATATATTTCTTTTATTATGCCCGAAAAAGAAGAGCAGAATATCTGGCTTATCCGGTCTGATGGCGGTGAGGCTTTCGCATTAACCAAAGCAAAGGGGTATTTCGGTAATTATGAGTGGAGTCCGGACAGCAAATGCATTTACTGTGAATTCACCGAAAAGAAGGAGGACAAGGAAAGACAACCAGATAAGAAAAAACCGCCTTTATACCGTTATATAAAGCGACCGTGGTACAAAGTAGATGGAATGGGTTTTTTGCCGGATGAGAAATCTCATATCTGGAAAATTAATGCGAGAAGCGGCCGCATGAAACAGTTGACCTTCGGCTTGAACGGTGACTATGAACCGACAATATCGTCAGATAATAAAAAATTACTTTATATTTCTAATCGGAATGATCCATTAGAAGAGCGCTTACTATATAGTGACCTATATTCATTGGATCTGAGCAGCTTAAAGGAAAAACGAATTCCAACTCCGGCCGGGCCCAAGGAATTGCCGGTATTCTCACCTGATTCGAAACGCATTGCCTATATTGGCCGAGAGCATCCAGACCGTTTTGATGGATGGCGCAAACATGACCTGTGGATTGTGGGTTTAAAAGGTGGTCGAGCAACGAAACTTACGGGCAGTTTTGACCGTTCATTCGGCTCTTTATATGTTGACGATCTGGGACATTATGCCACAAGTAAACCGGTCTTTTCTGCGGATGGCAGATTTGTGTATCATAATATTGTTGATCAAGGACGGGTGAGGCTATTTGCGGTCGACATAGTAAAAAAGAAGGTATTAAAAGTATGCGGGAATGATGAAATCGTCTATGCTTTTGATCATGATGGCAATGGCGTTTTTGCGCTGGCGATATCGCAATTCAATGATCCCGGTAATATCTTTTTATTAAAAGAAGGCAAGTTGATCAAAATGACCGATATCAATCATTCCCTTCAGAAACAAAGACGCTTTGCCCGCCCTGAAGAGTTCTGGTTTCGTGGTGATGATGGCGACATGATTCAGGGCTGGATAATGAAACCCCCAAATTTTAACGCCAAGAAAAAATACCCAATGATAGTTCAAATACATGGTGGACCGCACGCTGCTTATGGCTTTTCATTATTCCATGAATTTCAGGTACTGGCGGCCAATGGGTATATCGTATTTTATTCCAATCCCCATGGGAGCCAGGGGTATGGCGAAAAGTTTGCCAAAGCCCTGCACAAACGCTGGGGTATACCAGATTCCAAAGATATACTGAAGGCGATCAGATCTTTAACAAAGAATAGATTTATTGATAAAAAGCGTATGGGCGTTATGGGTGGAAGTTATGGCGGGTATATGACTAACTGGCTTATCGGTCATACCAATATTTTTAAAGCGGCGGTCACAATGAGAAGCGTAACCAATATGCTGACTTTTTATAGCCATGATTTTGGTTTTGCGATGAACCATGAATTCAAAGGTCCATGGTGGGAGAAGAACAATTTCAAGTTCTACTGGGATATGTCACCTCTGAAATATGTGACTAAGATGAAGACGCCCTTACTCATCATTCATAGCGAAGAGGATCACCGCTGTCCGATCACTCAAGCTGAAGAACTATTTGTCGCATTGAAAATATTGAAACGTGACGTTGAAATGGTGCGCTTCCCGATGGAGTCGCATGGATTATCGCGTCATGGATCGCCCCGGCGTCGTGAGAAACGGCTTGAATTTATTGTTAAATTCATTGACCGCTACCTGAAAAAATAGGCGGAAATTACCTTTAAGAAATCCGTCCGATAAGATGAAAATAATCATATTATTCGGAGCTCTGTTCATTGGCTTTATTGTCTGGAAATACTGGGCTTTGCTTATTGGCGCCGGATATGATCCGACACCAATGCATCGCGTTAAAAAGATGCTTGAGATTGCATTAACCAATGAAAATGATATTGTGTATGATCTGGGATCGGGTGATGGACGGATCATTATCACTGCTGCCCGTTCTTTCGGAGCTCGAGCCGTCGGTATCGAAGCTGATCCATTCCGTTTTATTTTTTCATGGCTAAACGTAATATTCACCGGTCAGAAAAAAAAGATCAAAGTGTGCTTTGGAGATTTTTTTAAATTCGATCTAAGCGAAGCAACAGTTATAATCCTATTCCTTTATGGCCCGACTAATGATCGTTTAAAGAGTAAATTAATGCGTGAACTTAAACCCGGCAGCCGGGTTGTTTCTTATGTCTGGCAGTTCAAAGACTGGATATTCGATGAGTGCCTGATTAATGATGACATCTTTCTATATCGCATTCCTGAGGCAGTGGACAATGATACTGATTGACTTAGTGATTTATGACCTTATAATTATGGCACATGACCATTGATATATCGATAGTCATTGTCAATTACAATGTTCGGGCTTTCCTGGAGCAATGTCTGCTTTCCATACACAAGGCAAAACATGATCTGAATATCGAAGTTTTTGTCGTCGATAATGCTTCGGTAGACGGAAGCCAGGCAATGGTCAGGAAAAAATTCCCGGATGTGATATTAGTCGATAATAAGGAGAACGTAGGGTTCTCCAGGGCAAATAATCAGGCATTAAGGCAGGCAAAAGGGCAGTATATTTTGATCCTTAATCCCGATACCCTGCTTCAAGAAGACACTGTGCTTATATTAAATAATTTCATGGATACCCATAATCAAGCCGGTGCGGTTGGCTGTAAATTACTGAATCCGGATGGATCTTTTCAGATAACCAGCCGACGTAGTCTACCAATACCGTGGGTGGCTTTTACCCGTATTGTTGGCTTGAGCCGGATTTTCCCCAAAAGCAGATTATTCGGGCAATATAATATGACTTATCTGGATCCGGAAAAAGAATGTGAAGTTGAAGTATTACCCGGATCCCTGATCTTTGCCCGCCGCCAGGTTCTCGAATCGATAAATTATTTTGATGAAGACTATTTTATGTATGGGGAGGACGTTGATCTTTGCTATCGAATTAGTAAGGCTGGGTGGAAGATCTATTATACACCATCGACCAAAGCTATTCACTATAAAGGTGAGAGCACAAAAAAGGGTGAATTTTCTTTTGTTTCGAATTTTTACACGGCAATGCTGATATTTACGAATAAACATTTTCGCGACAAGTATTCATTTTTACTAAGATCTTTATTGCGTTTGGGTATATATGGTCGGGCATTATTCGCTTATTCGTGGAGAATGTTGAAATATTTAATAACACCGTTGCTTGATTTCATCCTGATCCTAGGAGCTTTGTTATTGGCGGTGAGGATATGGTTACCACAGTATTCGCTCGTGCGCTTTCGATTTATCATGCCTTTTTATGCATTTATCTGGATCACCTCATTATATTTGTCCGGCGTTTATCATAAACCGGATCGCTATCGCGTAAAACCGGTCATGTTGGGAGCGATAATCGGGTTGTTGATCGCGGCGACATTCACTTATTTTTTCAAACAATTCGCCTACTCCCGGGTTGTGGTAATGATCTCTTTCGCGCTTATTATTATTCAGTTGAGCTTATGGCGAATTCTCTACCGTCTGATTTTTGCGGCTTCAAGACCCGGACCTTTATCCAGAATGCGGCGGGCGATTATTGTCGGTGCGGGTCGGGAGGGAAAACGCATATTAAAGAAATTACAACGCCGACCCGATATGCATTATGAAATATGCGGGTTTATCGATGTCGATACTGAGGTTATCGGTACGGAGGTCGAGGGAACCGAGGTACTGGCAACTATTGATAATATCCGCGATGTTATACGAGTTGAAAATATTGATGATGTCATTTTTTCGACCGACCGCCTTTCCAATGCACAGATACTTGAAACCATTATTCGGGCGCAGGGGAGTGGGGTGAATTTCCGCATTGTACCCCATGAACTTGAATATATTGTCGCAAAATCGTCGGTGGATGCTATCGATGATGTTCCTCTATTGGATATCGCCGGTATTGCCGATCCCCTTGACCTGATGGTTAAGCGGACATTCGATATAATGGCCGCTCTGCTTATTTCTTTAATTACTCTGCCATTTTTCATTGTAAATTTGATTTGTGGTGGCCGGTTGGCTCAGCGTCAGATAGTAGGCAGTAATGGGCAACCGGTCATTATCGATCAATTTAAAGGCGGATTGCCTTTGTTCAAATGGATACCGATATATTATCATGTATTGATCGGTCATCTTAGTATTGTGGGTTCTGAAATGGTCGATTATGAAGCTACCCAAAGCCATCCGATATACAAACCGGGTTTGACCGGGCTCGTTCAGATAAAAAGGCGCGAGAAAAAGGGCATGCTCACAGTGAAAGAGCGTGATTATTATAATCTATACTATGTGAAGAACCAGACTTTGATTACCGACCTCCAGATCATTATTAAATCGATAATACGTTAATCGATCAAAACACTTCCATCG
>MEUM01000065.1:4784-6275 GCA_001771735.1 Caldifarciminota bacterium RBG_13_43_14
ACCCCGCTCAATGTAATGTTTTTCAATGACCGGATCTGGGAAGGGGTTTTATCTTTTGGTATTTTGATCAGTATAAATACACGGTATTCTTTACGAATCCGGTAATAGAAAGACCGGTTCGGTCCATAAACTTTTGTATTCCTGATCATCCGTAATGTATGTTCGATTTTTTCAGCTTCCTGCCACACTTTTTTTTCGTTTTCACCTTTGAGTCGGATTAGTATAAAACGCGAGAATGGCGGAAAACCGAGTTCCTGTCTTGCCTTCATTTCTTGAGCATAGAATTTCGGATAATCCTGAATTTGACTGCTGATAATCGCATATTGTTCGGGATTATAGGTCTGCAGAACCGCCTTACCCGGTTTATCACCGCGGCCCGAGCGGCCGGCGACCTGGGTTAATACCTGAAAGGTCCGTTCGCTGCTGCGGAAATCAGGCAGGTTCAGGATAATGTCAGCATTGATAACCCCGACCAGAGTGACATTGGGAAAATCAAAACCCTTGGTCACAAGCTGAGTGCCAAGCAGAATATTTGCCTCGCCATCTCGAAATTTTTGGAATATTCTGGTCGCCTCGCCCCGTTTACGTATGCTGTCACGGTCGAGACGAAGAATATTTGTTTTTGCCCCCGATGATAATGGCAAGCGCATAAGGAATTCTTCGATTCTCTGAGTGCCGGCACCGCGGAAACGCAAATGCCCGCGTCCGCATTTCGGACATATACTGATCGGTTCAGCCCGATGATCGCATATATGACAGGCGCAGTGCGCGTCGCCATGAGCGTCAGCGCGGTGATATACCAAGGGTAAATTACAATGTGGACAAGCAGCGATGAATCCGCAATTCTGGCAAATAAGATAAGGTGCAAAACCCCGACGGTTCAAAAATATTATTGCCTGCTCGTTATTTTCAATCGTTTTGATAAGCGAATTCTTGAGTTTTGAGGATAAATACCGGTCGCTCTCCTGTTTTAGATCAACAATGTCAATACCGGGCAGTGATCGGTTGTCAATTCGCTCTTTTAAGGAAAGAAGTTGGTATTTTCCATTGCTCGTATTATGATATGATTCGATCTGCGGCGTGGCACTGCCGAGTACTACGGTGATATTTTCGATCTTGCCCCGCATTACCGCAGTGTCGCGGGCATGGTAACGGGGCATACGTTCATGTTCTTTATATGATGGGTCATGCTCTTCATCGACTACGATAAGCCTGAGATCGGGTATCGGCAAAAAAATACAGGATCGAGGTCCAATAATAATATTATAAGCACCATTTCGCACTGCATGCCATATATTTGCCCACTCGCTTTCCGAGAGAGAAGAGTGGATAGTCGCGACTTTATCGCCAAATCTTTCTTGGAAACAACTTGAGATCAATGGCGTCATTGCGATCTCGGGAACCAATACCAGCACGCGACCGTTATTTCTTATTATCTCTACTGTACTGCGCATATATATTTCGGTTTTACCACTGCCCGTTATGCCATGA
>MEUM01000066.1:0-919 GCA_001771735.1 Caldifarciminota bacterium RBG_13_43_14
GTCTGATCGCGCTTCAGCATCGTGGACAGGATGCGGCCGGGGTCGCGACTTTTGATCAGAGATTTCATCTCAAAAAAGGCAATGGTCTGGTGGTCAATGTGTTTAATGCAAAAAATCTCGGTCGTTTAAATGGGAATATCGGTATCGGGCATGTGCGCTATCCGACTTTGGGCACTGGTTCGGCTGAAGATGCCCAGCCTTTCTTGATCACCTCACCGTTCGGTATCGCGGCCGCTCATAATGGAAATCTGGTGAATTATTTTGATCTCAGACAATGGTTAATAAACGAGAAATATCATTATATTGATTCGAATTGTGATGCTGAGGTAATACTGAACATTCTTGCCCTGGAGTTGATCAAAAGCATTCCTAATGATTTTAATCCCAAAAAACTTTTTAATGCATTAAAAAATACCTATCAACATTTGAACGGCAGTTTTGCTGTGGTCGCACTTATTGCCGGTAAAGGACTGCTCGCTTTTCGCGATCAGAACGGCATCAAACCATTGGTTTATGGCCGAAACAATGACGGCTATTGCTTTGCCTCGGAAAGCGTCGCCCTTGACCTGCTCGGCTATAATGACATCGTCGATGTACAGCCCGGTCAGGCAATATTAATAGATGAGCTGGGTAAATATCATGAAACGCAAATTGCCCAGGGGAAACCATTGGCTTGCATTTTTGAGTATGTTTATTTTGCCCGGCCGGATTCGGTAATTGACGGTATTGGGGTTTACGAAGCCCGCTTGCGTCTTGGCTACGAGTTATCCACCGAAATAAAAAAAACCGGGATCGAACCGGATGCGGTGATGCCGGTGCCCGATACCTCCCGCGGTGCGGCTCAAACCGTTGCCGAAGGTCTTAATATAAAATACCGCGAAGGTTTAATTAAGAACCGTTATATTCACCGCACGTTCAT
>MEUM01000066.1:930-1669 GCA_001771735.1 Caldifarciminota bacterium RBG_13_43_14
AAACCGCAAGGATAGAAGCGGTACGGTTGAAGCTTAATACGATCCGATCCGAAATTAAAAATAAAAAAGTATTATTTGTCGACGATTCGATCGTACGCGGCAATACGTCGCGGGAAATAATACAGCTGGTGCGCAGCGCCGGCGCCCGGGAAGTTTATTATGCGTTATTTTCGCCGCCCCTAAGATATCCGTGTGTTTATGGAATTGACATGCAAACAGAGGGCGAGTTCATCGCCCGTAACCGATCGATTGAAGAAATCAGAAATTCGATTAATGCCGATGCCTTGATTTATCAAACAATACCGGGAATGATCAAGGCGGTTGGAGGCGGGGATAAAAAATTCTGCACTGCCTGTTTCAGCGGTAAGTATCCGACTGATATTCCTGAAAAATTAATGAAAAAAATCGAAGTCGACCGGTCGCTTGAAAAAACAACTGACGAAGAGGATATTTAAAACAGTGCGCTTAATCCGATACCGGCAAGCACTCCGATCGTAAAAACTCCACCCAGACAGCTGAATACTTTGAACTTTGTTTTACCCGGCGCGGCGATGGTCTTTTTATAATTCAATTCAACCGTGGTTACCGAATTGTTCGCGATTTTCGCCTTTACTGTACCCTCGCCATATTTAGCAACCCTCCACAAAGCTCCAAGCCGTCCCTGTTTGAGCTGCCAGCTCGCGGTTTCAATGCTGTCCTGCGGGAAAAAACCGACATTATATTCATCTGTCTTCAACGG
>MEUM01000066.1:1957-13959 GCA_001771735.1 Caldifarciminota bacterium RBG_13_43_14
AGTTACGGCGATGCCGATGTGATTGAGTTTTCCAATGGCATTGCGATTGATACTAGAGCTTTACGCAATTCTAATCAGCCGGATTTAAATACATTTGAACCTGATTATTATATTATTCAATTTTCCGGTGCGATATATGAAACACATAGACAGCAGCTGGAAAGGTTAGGCATTAAAATTCATTTTTACATACCGCATTATGCCTTTGTCTGCCGGATCAATGATCCGGTAATATTAATGGAATTGAATTCTGATCCGGACATTAAATTCATTGGTTTTTATCAACCAGCTTATAAAATTTCTTCGCTGTTTAAAAAAATCAATGATGAACATGAAGTTATTTTTTTACTTTTTTTAGACAGTAATATTAATGAAACCTTGAAGCAAATAGAGGAAATAACTAATAGAACTGATTTTACCGTATCCGACAATGGCATTAACAAGATCATTCAAGGTAAAATTGATATAAAATATGTTGAGCAACTTGCCAATATAAAAAGCCTTTACTTGATTGAACCATATTTCCAGCCCGAATTAATGAATCAGCAATTTCAATGGGTTGTGCAAACCGGTTATCGGGCGGCCGTGCCGCCGGGCGAAGATCTGGTTTCCCGCCGGATCTGGGGCATGGGCATTGCCGGCCAGGGCGAGATCATAAACCACGTTGACGCGGGGATCAATACCTATCATTTTGCCCATCGTTCAGGCAGTCCGCCGATCACGGACTGGGGTTATTATCCGGATCATAACGCGATTGTCGCCTATGATTCGGGCGCGGGCGAAGGTATTGTCTGGGGGGACCAGAACTATCACGGCACGGCCACGGCCGGCACCGCGTCCGGCGATGATACGACGCATGTCACCGGCTATCCCTATTATGATGGCGTTGCCAAGCGGGCAAGAATCTATCATAATTCTATCGGCGGCGGCGGCGGTACTCTCTGGGTTTTCCCGGATCTTAATGATATTTACATACGCGCTTATAACAAATACTACCCGCCGACCCGCGCCCATGTGAGCGTCAACGGTTGGGGAACCGCCACCCAGGGCGCGTATACGATATGGAGTCAGCAGGTTGACCAATTCATGTGGCGGCATCGCGATTTTCTTATTTTTTTCTCCACCGGCAATTCCAGCGTCGCCGGCAGCGTCGGCTCGCCCGCGTCGGCCAAGAATTGCATTGCGGTTGGCGGCACGCGCAACAGCACGTCTTGTCAATCATATTATACCACCACGAGCCGCGGACCGACCGCGGACGGCCGATTAAAACCAACCATATTGTGTCCGGCAATGTCAATAACCACTCCAAGCTCCGGCGAAGATGGGTACGGAGCCATGAGCGGCACCAGCTTGGCAGCTGCCGGCGCGGCCGGTTCCGGCGCCCTGATCCGCCAGTATTTGCGCGCGGGCTGGTATCCGACCGGCACCAAACAGCCGGTTGACTCTTTTTATTTTATCAGCGCCTCTCTATTAAAGGCAATGCTCATCAATAGCGGCGACTCGAATATTACCGGTTATCAGTCACCGGATAACAATGTTGGCTGGGGTCGCATTGATCTGGACAGCAGTCTGTATTTTGCCGGTGATCAGCGCAAATTGCTTTTGATTGATGAAAACACTGGCTTATTCACCGGCGAACAGGTTAATTGTCAATTCCTCATTCCAGCCAATACTCAGAATTTAAAAATCTGCCTTGCCTGGACTGATTATCCGGGCAATCCGGTTGTACTGCGCCAGATTGTCAATGATCTTGATCTCGAGATCAGGATCGGCACTAATTATTATCGCGGTAATCAATATTCAGGCACTCAGTCCATACCCAATCCGGCAAACTGGGATTCGATCAATGTCGAGGAATGCATACGCATTAATAGCCCGGATTCAGGCATTTGTCAGATAAAAATCAAAGCAAGAAATGTCCCTTATGGACCCCAGCCCTTTTCCCTGGTCGTGACTTATGCAGCGGCTGATATACCTTCGCTTTTAACCTTGAACAAAGCCGTGTACCGTTTGAATGATTTCATCACTGATACGGTCCGGATACGGGTCGAAGACATAAATTATGGTTTGCCCGATAACATCGACTCGTTGTTCGTTGAAATACACGGCGCGATAGTCGAGACCCAGCCGGAAACCGTCTGGTGCTATGAGCTTGCCGAAAGCGCCTATGTATTTAAGGGTGAAATACCTTTATATTTTAACAAGGCGATTCATGGCGACAACCGGCTTTCCGCAGGCCAGGGTGATACGATAATTGTCCGCTATATTGATAATAACCCGCTTCATGAACTTATCACCCGGGCGACTATCGATGCCTACTATCTTACGATCACGAATGTCTATGCGGACAGCATTGAGGCAACAAAAGCAAACGTACGTTGGTCAACCAATGAGGCCGCCAATCAAAAAGTATATTATGGCACAAACCCGGACTCTTTAAACCAAACTATAGAAAATGATTCGGTTTATATAAATAATCATTGTTTAATTTTATCAGGATTGAATGAAAACACAATTTTTTATTATGATGTTGAGTCCCGTGATTTCAGAGGCAATACGGTACGTGACAATAATGGCGGCCAGCATTATACATTCAGCACTGAAAAATATACTGCTACTGATATTCTGATTATTCTGGCTGATGGAGTTGATGGCTCAGTTCCTTCAGGTTATCCGCTTCCCGATCTCAGAAATCGTTTTCACCGGGCAATGGAGCAGGCCGGCTGGACCTATACCTATTGGGAAACATCAGACAATCAGGGTTATACGCCTTCTCGTGATATAATGAAGAATTTCAAGGCGGTTTTTGTCGTATTTGAGGACGAATATCCGCCTTTTTTACCGGTTCAGCAGGAAACGATAGCAAGATACGAAGAGCATGGCGGCAGGATTGCCTTTGCCTCGCATGATATGCTCTGGCACTCCTGGGCAAATAGTACTAATCCTGGTTATGATACTATGTGGTGCAAAAATTACATGCAGGTCCGCTACAAGTATGACCTCACGCCGGTCGGTACCTATTCGATCTATGGTGTTGCCGGCGATCCAATTAGCGGCCCGTATTCAAGCGTACCGGTTAGTTACCGAGCGCATCGCGATGGCGCGGTCGCCGATTCGCTGGCACCGGTTAATGATCCGCCCAATGCCTGGGATACTGGTGTTGGCACTGGTATTTGGTTGTTTAACTCAACCACTGCCGGCCGCATTGGTTCACGCTGGGAATCGAATAATACTCATGGTACGCCTGGTGATGGTGTCTGGGGTGGTTATAAGACTCGAACCATAATGAACGCTTTTTCCATAACCCAGATGGATAGTATTAAACTGCCCGATATTCTAAATAATGAATTCATCTGGCTGATCGGGCATAATCATCCTGATGTGGTCATTGACTCGCCGGTTGGCGGCAATATTTACACTTCCAGTCCGATCACCATTGCCTGGACTGCAACTGCCCATGACACGGCACAGATCGACACGACCACGCTTGAATACACGTCAGACAATGGTTCTACATGGCTCTTGATCACTTCGGGCACTAACATTACATCGCCGTATTATTGGGATGTCAGCAGTTTTACTAATGGAATATATTATAAGGTCAGGATCCGGGTCAAAGAGCGCAATATATATCCGGCATTGCAGCACACTGATGAAACCGATAGATTCAGCATTGTTATTCCGGGCAATGATTTTATAGGACCAAAAATCATTCCTTTATCAATTACGGTTTCGGCTAATCCAATGATCGTGACTCCAACTGACACAATATTAACCTTTGCGGCAATTGCCAGCGATTCTTTGACTGGTTTGAGCAATATTGGCAAGGCTGAATGGTCAATGGGTTTGAATCCGGCTTTGCCGGGCAGCGGTTATCCGGCTTATGCATTGGACAGTGTTTTTAACGAAATTCAGGAAACGATTACGGATTCAATATTTTTCATCTATGTGCCTGGTTCCCAGCAGATCTGTTCGCTATGGGTTAGGGCGCGGGATTCAGTGATCAATAATAATCACAATTGGGGCAATGCCTTGCTGCGAACTTTTACTGTGATTGACGGCGTGCCAATACTATTAGGCGCATCGGAGTTTAACAAACAAAAACCTTTGACTGTATATTTTGCCAATCCCCAGCCCAATCCATTTTCCAGAAAGATAATATTGCGATACGGCGTGCCCAAGCGATCAAACGTTATTTTGAAAGTATATAATTGTCTCGGTCAGGCGGTAAAGACTTTTATTGATGGCACAGTTGACGCCGGAAATTATGCAATACAATGGCAGGGTCAGGATCAACATGACCGGCAATTAAGTTCGGGCATTTATTTCATCCGATTCATCTGCAATGATTATCAAATAACCAGAAAAATCGTGTTCGTCCGGTAGCGGACGTGTAAAATTCAAAACCTACCATTTCCAGAACAGGTCATTATTTGTTGAAAACTATCATTTTCTGGAACAGATCACATTTTGTTTTTAGTTCTTACTGTCTTTTCAGCGTGTAACGTATAGCGTCAAGCGTTTAGCGTTTTTCCAAAACCAAGCATTTCAAATACCGGCTCTCGGGCATGCCGAGCAATACCGGATGATCCAAACCTTGATCAAGCCGGTCGATAATTCGAAACCGGCAGTGGGCATCAGCTGCGGCCTGGGCAACTGTCTTTTCAAATTCCTCTTCGCTGAAATGATATGAACAGCAGGTGGTGAACAATATGCCATTATCGCTCAAACGTTTCATTGCCTGCCGGTTTACCGCCCAGTAACCTTTTTGCGCTTGTCGCACATTCTTCTTTGTCTTGGTGAATGACGGCGGATCAAGCACGATTAAATCATATTTTTCCTTGTCCGCATAAAAGAAATCATGAATATCACTGCAGTTGAACTCGATTCGATCCAATCCATTCAGGCTCCGGTTTTCGATCGCCAGCTCAAGCGCTTTTCGGGATGAATCAATACCCAGTACTGACGCGGCTCCGGCTTTTCCAGCATAGCAGGCAAAGCCGCCCGTATAACAAAAAAGATCCAGTACTTTACGCCCGGAGGCATAGCCGGCAAACTTGCGCCGTATATCACGCAGATCAAAGAAAAAACCGGTTTTTTGCCCCTCGATAATATTAACCAGGAATTTTTTTTCATCTTGTTCGATCATTACCGGCTCATTGAGCTTGCCGTTTATTAAACCGTTATTAGTTGTTATACCCTCGAGTTCACGGAAAGAACTTTCGCTTTTTTCATAGATCGCGATTGGTTTAAGATCGACCAACGCATCGATTATGATCGATTTTCTTTGATCTATTCCCAGGGCATGGATTTGAATAACATATACATCTTCATACTTATCGATCACAAGACCAGGCAGCCCATCGCTTTCACTGTTCACCAGCCGATAGCTATTTTCATTTAGCGTCTGCCGCTGCCGGCTGGCGTTCTTTAACGCATCGGCAACCAATTGCTTGTCGAATTCAACATTTTTATCGCTGAATATCCTTATTGCGATCAATGACCTGGGATTATAAAATCCATTGCCGATGAATTTTTGCTTATGAAAGACGCTGACCACGACGCCCGGTTCGAGCGCGGGCAATGGTCTTGTTACTTCATTGGAAAATATCCACGGGTGCCCGTGATGCACTTTTTTTACAAAAACCTGTTCCATTATCGCCAACCTTTATTTTATTAGTTTTTTAATATTGTCAACCAATGAACCAGCATCCATCTTATGCGCTGAGTAAATATTTTTGGCTTCATCAGAACCGGCGAAAGTTGTCGCACCCATGCACAAAAATTTAGACGCCCAGTTGTTCTCGGCCATTATGCGGCTGACGATGCTGCCCAGACCAGTATCAGCAATATGATCTTCATAGGTGACGACAAGACCGGTATCATGAGCCTGTTTAATTATCCCGGTGTCGATATGCAGCGGTGCGCTGATATTATATACACTTACGCCTATCCCATCCGCCTTCAATTTTTCGCGCGCCTCGAGCGCCATATGAACCATTGGTCCGTAGGTCAATATCGCACCCTGCTCGCCCTTACATAATTGATCGGTTTTGCCGTAAATGAATTCGTATTTGTCATTAAAAAAAGGTTGTCCATCATTTATTATCACCGGCAGTTTATCCCGGGTCAATGCAATTATATAATTGCCGGGCTGATTCAGAGCAAAGCGGGTTATATGATCCGCTTGATTCGGATCGGCCGCGATTAATAAGCGGAAATTGATCAAATTACGCGCTAGACCGATATAGTCGATACATTGATGGGTTTTGCCGTCTGACCCGACATTGAAACCGACGTGGGTCGCGATCACCTTGAGATTAGTATTATTGATCGCGTTCAATCGTAGCTGATTATATACTTCATCAATTGAAAAAACACCAAAGTCGGCCCACACGGTCATTATTCCGCTGATCGACAATGCACCGGCGACAGTAGCGGTATTATGCTCACTGACCCCGCATTCAAAAAAATTATCGGGCCGGATTTGGGCGAAGTTGCTTACATTTACCGAATCGGCAAGATCGCAATCAAAGACCGCGATCGTATTCTCCGGGTTCAGGACCGCGATATCAGCCAATGCCTTGCCAAAACTTGCCCGGGGATGCGACTTATCGGTATAAATTATGGGTTTGCCGGTTATTACCTCCGGTCGAGGAATTTCCTTTTTTGTAAATGTTAAATATCCCTTGCGATCGGTTTCAAGAAGATTTTCAATATTATCTTCCAGACCCAATTCTTTTAATGCGTCGCGGCATTCTTCCCTGGTTGCTGCCTTACCATGATAATCCGCTTTGTTCTCCATAAAACTAATGCCCTTACCCATTATCGTTTCGGCAATTATTGCATAATTGTTCTTCCGGTCCTCGACCGCGGTTTTAATCGCATTATAAAGCGCGCCATGATTATGACCATTCACGGTGCTGATCTTCCAGCCATCAGATATGTAATTCTCGGCAATATTGACCGGCATAACATTTTCAGTGCGTCCCGAGATCTGAAAGTGATTACGATCGATTATAACAGTCAGATCACATAAATTGAATTTTCGGGCGAATCGCCTGGCTTCTCCAACCATACCTTTTGCCTGTTCTGCGTCGCTCATGAAGACAAAAGTGTGATAATCGAATTTCTTTAAACGGGCTCCCAGGGCAAAACCGCAACCCGCTGACAGACCTTGACCCAGATTGCCAGTTGTCCATTCAACGCCGGGAATATGGCGTTCAATATGCCCTTCGAACGGCGTCTCAAGCCTGCGGAATCCGCATATCACATCATTAATATTGAAAAATCCGAGACGGCCCAAACAGGCATAAAGACCGGGTGAGGTATGTCCGTGGCTTATGACTATGCGGTCGCGCGATTGGTCACTGTAATTACCCGGGCTTATATTGGCATAGCTATACAAAACCAGATATATATCGATCGAAGACAGTGACCCGGCTGGATGACCGCTTCCCGCGATCGTGGTCATTTTCAGAATATCACCCCGGCACAGATGCGACAATTCCTTTAATGCTTCTTCATTCAATTGTTCTCTAAATGTCTTATTCATGGTTTTAGACCACTACTACTTTAAAATCACCTTCATTTATTGAATAATCGCCTTTGAGCCGAAGTATCAAACTATATTCTTTTGAGAGCTTGGACAGGGTTTCCGCATGATGAAGACTCAGAAAATCAGCAAATCTCGGTGATGTTCTTACCTCAACCATCTTCCCCCGAATTGATGTTCCGTTATTGGCGAACCAGCGCTCAAGATGCCCGAGCGTGCTCTGACGGTTGGTAATCCGTCCCTTGCCCTTGCATACCGGACAGACTTCGCTCAAGGTATGGGTTACGCTTGCTCTCGAGCGTTCGCGGGTGAAAAGGAATAACCCAAAATCGCTCATACCGCCGATCCGGTAGCGTGCCCGGTCATCCCGTATCAATGTCCTGAACTCACGCAGCATGCGATTAATATTTTCTCGCCGTTCCAGATCAATCAGATCGACCACAACCAGCCCTCCGATATCACGCAGCCGGAGCTGACGGGCGATTTCGGTCAGCGCTTCGATATTGGTCGACAGGGCAAGTTTTTCCGCTTGTTTTTCTTTTGATGATTTCCCGGTGTTGACATCGATCGATACCAGGGCTTCGGTATGATCAATTACGATATAACCACCGCTTTTCAACCACACTCTTCGATCCTGTAATTCTTTTAATTGTTCCTCGATATTGAATTTCTGGAATATCGGCAATGGGTCGCTGTCTAATTTGACCCTTGATCTCATTCTCGGCGAAACAACTCCTAGATAGTTGATTATCTTCCGGTAACTGGGGTCAGAATCGATATACAGGTTTCGCACTTCATTGTTGAATAGATCACGGACGGTCTTTATCAGTGTATCCGGTTCACGGTAGATTAGCGCCGGGGCCGGATCTTTTATCGTCCGCAGATTCTGTTGCCAGTTCTTGGTGAGATATTCAACCTCCCTTTTTATTTCATCATGATGCGCTCGCGCGGCAGCGGTCCTGATGATCAATCCCATTCCCTGAGGTTTGATCTTTTTCCCGATCTTGAATAGGTCCTCTCTTTCACGCCGATTCCTTATCTTGCGCGAAACTCCTATGTTCTTGGCATTTATCAGCAATACGACATAGCGACCCGGTATTGATATATAAGAGGTCATACGTGGACCCTTCACACCGTATGAATCTTTGGTTACCTGTACTAATGTCTCCTGATCTTTCCTTAATTTTATTTCCTCGGGTCGATATCCATGTTCAACTTCAACTTCGCTTTCGAAAATATCGGAGAATTCCTCGAACGGTATTTCGTTCAAAGGCAAAAATCCATTTCGTTCATAACCTATGTTGACAAAAGCCGCTTTCAGACCGGATATTAAATTCAGAACCTTTGCTCGGTAAACATTTCCGACCAGGCTGCTTTGCGCAGGTTGTTCAAAATAATATTCGTATAATTTCCCCTCCTCCAAAAATGCAATTCTCGTTTCCACGTTTGACACATTGATCACAATATCTTTCTTGGTCACTTTACCTCCATTGGTGATAGTAGAATCCCGTTACTTTTAATGAACATTGTTGTCCTGGTTACTTTAAACTTTTTTGTTTCTTCCAGGGATCGTTCAGTAAGATACGAAAGGAATTCATAAATGTTTAATTGACTGCCTCCGCAATAAAGCGCAACCGTAAGCCGTCCAGCCGCATAATCTACCGAATCAAGGCTTTCATTTAACTGTTTCATGCTTGATTTTGAGGGAATGTGGATAATGGTCGTGGGCGGCTCAAGCGGTTTCTTAATTTCACTTCTTTCAATTTCAACTTCATAAAATATCAGATTGATTGAACTCGACAGTGATCGCGTATTTATGGGCAGGCATCGCACCTCAAGTATCCTGATGTCAGCCGGGAAACGGGCATTCAGTTCTCTCGAGATATTAGCCAGATAATCCCCTTCCAGCGCAAAATCAAAAAAATCGCTGCGGCTGATCTGACCGACGCTTTTCGGCGCACAAAACGAAACCTTGGGTAATGGTGAATATCCCTGGCTAAATTGCAGCGGCAGGTCAGTGCGGCGCAGGGCTCGGTAAATGGTGCGCGTGATATCAAGATGTGATGCATATCGATAATTCTCGCCGACCGAATATTTCACGCGGTAATTTACTGGCGGCTGATCGCGTTTCGGATAACGACCGTAACTGATATATCTTTCCGTAATGTCCTCAGGCCGGGGTGGATTACCACTGCATATGCCGCAATCGGCACAGCCTTCGTAAAAACAATTGGGCGTGGTCTCACCCTGCCGGGCGTGCTCCATTTCCTTTCTCAAAAAAGCCTTGCTGATACCGGTATCAATGAAATCCCATGGATACCGGTCACGTCTCTTTAGATAATCCTGAGGATCAATATCCTGTGCCTGAAAAGCTTCTTGCCACCGGTCAAAGCTGAACCCCTCACGCCACTCTTCAAATCTTCCTCCATGTTTGTAAACATATTCCAGAACCGGCAGCAACCGATGATCTCCACGCGAGAGCACCGCTTCAATGAATGAAACCGCTGGATCTTGATATTTGATCTCGACCCGGCGCTGCTTCATTTTCTTTAAACGATCTATTCTTCCACGCAGTATTTCGATCGGCTGAAAATCAGCGGATTCAAAAGGCGTATGCGGTTTTGGCACGAAAGGGCTTATCGCCAGCTTGACGCTGCCCTTTGGATAAGCTCTCAACAATTCATTGATCAATTTCGGGATCTCGTCGATATCTTTATCTTCTTCAAAAGGCAACCCGGTCATGAAATACAATTTTACCTGTTTCCAGCCGAGTTGGTATGCGGTACTGATCGCTTCGATCATTTGTTGATTGCTGAATGATTTGTTCAAGCGTTTCCGCAATTGATCGCTTGCCGTTTCCGGAGCAAACGTTAGCCCGCTCTTTTTGATCTCTTTAAGAAGCGATCCAATATCCTCAGTAAAAAGCTCTCCCCGCATTGCCGGCAAAGATATGCTTACCATTTTCTTACGCAAGAATTCATTAAGCTTATTCAATAAATTGGGTAAACCGGGATAATCGAGTATCGAAAATGAAAGCAGGGATATTTCCTCCCATCCGGTCCGGCGGATACCATTTTCCACGGCTTTTAAAATATCCTGGTCCGACCGGATACGCAACGGTCGATTCGCGTATCCAGCTTGACAGAAACGACATCCCCATGTACAGCCTCTCATCACCTCGATCGCCAAACGGTCATGGGTGATCTCACATATTGGCAGTATTGACGGATCCGGTAGTGTCTGAGCGCTGAGTTCATGTACATAATTACGCTTAACTTTATGATCTCCGGCATGTATTGATGGCGCCCATACCCCGGGAAGCTTTGCCAATTCCCTCAAGCGATCGTTCTTTTTAGATCTTGGTATGGATCTCAGGATACTGGCAATGTCATCAACGGCCGCCTCGCCATCCCCGATAATAAATGCATCGAAAACATCGGTCAGGGGCGCCGGATTGAGGGTCGCGGGGCCGCCAGCGATGATCAAAGGATCGCCGGTACGACGCTGTACCGAACGCCAGGCAATGCCGGCAAGATCAAAAAGATACAGAATATTTGTATAGCTGAGCTCGCTTTGCAGCGAAAACCCGAGCAGATCAAAATCTTTGATCGCGGTTTGAGTTTCCAGGCCGTAGAGCGGGATCCCTCTTTGCAATAGGGCTTCGCCGAAATCCGGCCAGGGCGCAAATATCCTTTCGCATTGTATATCCTCATGTTTATTGAAAAGATGGTAAATTATTTTTATGCCCAGATTCGACATGCCGATCTCATATACTTCCGGGAATACAATGCCGACCTTTATTTGCCGATCGGATTTAATCGTGATGTTGTATTCACCGCCGGTGTAGCGGATCGGTTTCTTCACTTGAGGAAGAATATCATCCAGCATATTTGACCTGCGTTATTCGATCAATACCGAACAAGGAACGCTGCCTTAAAGACTATACGTTGTTTATCAGTAAAGATTGTAGCCCTTTGCCAGAGCCTGATCATTGATCGATAGCTGTTCTTCATTTGCCTTAGCAAACCTGTAACGCTGGACTTTTTTCAGGGATTCAAGTTTGATCAAACCGGTCTTCTTAGCTAACGCGCCAAGCATGATCATGTTGGCGATGCGTCCCTGTCCCAGTTCCTCCGCCAGCAGATTTGCTTCGATCGGCAGTATTTGAATGTCACTGCGTTTGGGTTTTGATTTGATCAAGGTTTTATTAAAAAATAAAAGTCCATTTTTCTTCATTGCCGGCTCGAAACGGATAAGCGATGGTTCATTCATTATGATCACAATATCGGGATTGGCCACGATCGGCGAAGCTACTTTTTCCGTAGAGATCACGACCGAACAATTAGCGGTGCCACCGCGCATCTCCGCGCCATAGGAAGGGAAAAATGTAACGTGTTTATCCTCGAACATACCAGCGTGAGCAAGAATAATACCCGACGAGACTACT
>MEUM01000066.1:13968-16142 GCA_001771735.1 Caldifarciminota bacterium RBG_13_43_14
CCAAATCCAGAAATAATGATCTCGGTTGTCATTTTTCCTCCTTACTGCGATCCCGGAATACTCCCAGTGGATAATAGGGTATCATTTTATCAACGATCCATTTTTTCGAGTCGATCGGAGTAATCCCCCAGCCGGTAGGACACATTGATAATACCTCGATCAGCGAAAAACCATTGTTTTTGATCTGGTTCTGGAAAGCGGTTTTAAGCGCTTTTTTTGTCTTGATTATGTCTTTTGGCGTATGAACCGCAACCCGTTCGAGATAATAAGGTCCATCAAGCCCGGCGATCAGCTCGCATACCTTGATCGGATAACCCTGCTTATAAATGTCCCGGCCCTTGACCGATGTTGTCGATCTCATCCCCGGCAGCGTGGTTGGCGCTAATTGTCCGCCGGTCATCCCGTAGATGGCGTTATTTATGAATATCAACGTGATATTTTCGTTACGGGCTGCCGCATGAACCGTTTCGGCGGTGCCGATCGCGGCAAGGTCTCCGTCACCCTGATAACTGAAAACTATACATTCTGGTCGGGCCCGCTTAATACCGGTTGAAACTGCCGGACCCCGGCCATGCGGTGGTTGTATCATATCACAATTGAAATATTCATCCGCGAATACCGAACAACCGACCGGTGCGATCCCCACCGTGCGCTCGCGAATATCAAGTTCGATCATCAGTTCGGCAATGAGCCGGTGAACAATACCATGACCACAACCTGGACAATAACGCTGTTTTGTATCGGTCAACCCGGCGGGACGGCCAAATATCATTTTCATTTCTTACCTCCCAGTATCGTTTCAATTTTATTAAGAATTTCTATTGGAGTTGGTACACCGCCGCCAGGACGACCATGAAAATGGATCTGTGATCTGCATTCAGTATATAGCTTCACATCCTCAATCATTTGGCCAAGGCTCATTTCTATTACCAGAAAATGTTTGGTTTTTTTAGCCAGTTCCGTCATTTTCTTCTGTGGAAATGGCCATAAAGTAATCGGTCTGAATAATCCGATCTTGTATCCTTTTTCGCGGGCGATCTTAACCGTAGCTTCGGAAACCCGGGCACAGGTCCCGTAGGCAACCATGATCAGGTCTGCATTATCACAATAGTTCTCCTCGTAGCGTTGTTCCTGAGCGATCACTTTTTGATATTTTTCATAGCGCCGCCAATTCCATTCTTCGAGCTTTCCTGGACGTAGATCGTACGATCTGACAACCCTGCGCTCCCGGCCTTTGCAACCGGACAACGCCCATTCGGGTTCCGGAAGGCTTTTTGGATCTACCGGCTCAAAATTGAACTCCACCGGTTCCATCATCTGGCCTAAAAGCCCATCCGCCAATATCAAAACCGGATTGCGATATTTTTCCGCCAGTTCAAAACCCGTTTTAGGGAATTCATACAATTCCTGCACTGAATTGGGCGCCAGGGTTATAGTATAATAATCCCCGTGACCGCCGCCCCGGGTCGACTGGAAATAATCCGACTGCGCCGGCGCGATGTTACCCAATCCTGGACCGCCGCGAACAATATTCACGATCAGAACCGGAATATCGGATCCGGCAATATAGGATATGCCTTCCTGCATCAAGCTTATTCCCGGCGACGACGATGATGTCATCGCTCTTTTACCGGCGGCAGCTGCTCCGAACAACATGTTTATCGCGGCGATCTCGCTCTCAGTTTGCAGAAAAACCCCGTCTTCTTCATTCATTCTAATTGACATTAATTCCGGGATTTCGTTCTGGGGGGTGATCGGATATCCGGCGAAGAAACGACAGCCAGCCGAAATGACCCCTTCAACCATGGCGTGATTGCCGTATATCAATTTTTTTTCAGCCATTTTACCCCCTTATTTATAGACCTCGATCGCCGGTTCTGGACAGATCATATAGCAGAACCCACAACCTTTGCATTTTTCTTGATCTGTGACCATTGCTGGATGATAACCGTTGGAATTGATCGTATCAGCAGAGATAATTAGAATATTTTCTGGACATACATTATCGCAGCATAATCCGCATCCTTTGCAAATATCCTTCAGGATCTTTACTTCAGGCATTACTGCCTCCTTTCGAGAAGGACGAATTAACGCCCAGTATTAATTTATTTTAAATATATAATATATTCTATCTGGTAATACTTTTTATTATATCCATTATTCGAATTAAAGTC
>MEUM01000067.1:0-2912 GCA_001771735.1 Caldifarciminota bacterium RBG_13_43_14
AAGGCCGTAGCGCTTGCCCGCCTACGGAGGGCGTAATGCCTGAAAAAGGAAGAACTAAACACTGAAAATTACCCCCTCTCTTTATTCCTCTCCCCCTATCAGGGGGAGAGGGAAGGGTGAGGAGGTATCGTGTAATTAATGATTGGAACAGGAAAACCGTACTTTTCACAATTTTTTCACATTTCAAACGATATTTATACGTATGAATGCTTGGAATCGATTGATAGTATCAGGGATTGGTATAATCCTGACAATACATCTCATCATAAGCTGTCAAATTAACACCGATAATACTATCTTACGCTATTCAGGTTGGGTTGAAAATAATGAATTCTGGTTTGGTTGTTTCAATGCTGAAAGAAGGATGATATTAACATTAGATTTTTTATCAGTTAATGGGAATGAGGTAGATCTGTTGTTGATGAATGGATCGGGATTTGAAGAATTTCAGCAGCGGATTATAACATCATATGTTACGCCGGAATGGTGGGTGTCACCAGTGCCTATTGAAACATTTAAGGCTTGTACTTTAATGGTTGAAACTACTAAAAGGTACTGGTTTTATGTGTATTCATGGTTTATTGACTCAATGTGCTATCCGGTTGATATATATCTATTTGACAGTACATTATTTTATCAATATTTACAGGGTCAGAATGTACTCGGACTGCAATTTTTTTTCTTCACGCATTATGTATATTTTGACCATCAATTCGATACCAGCGAAACAGTATATTTAATTGTGGATAATACATTTGAACATGGTTCAAATCCTTTAGGTGCAGCATTGTGTCATGTTGCTGTTGGTATCTATGAATCACAGCCTTTTAACTATATTGCGGAAGGCTCACGATTGAATATCGATTCAGCCTGTTATATGTTTGAACTTACTGAATCCGGAGATTACTATTTTGTTATTAATAATGCCGGTTATGTTATGGATGGAGCGACGCCAGCCGGTAAGGTTGAATTCGATATAAATTTGATCGGTGAGTAGTTACCGGCCTAAAATTTCTTAGCAAGAAGCTTTTGCATTAAATAAACATCAAGCAGGCGGTTGAATTTATACCCAACCTCTTTCATAACGCCGACGTGAAAGAATCCCAGTGATTCGAAAAGATGTATGCTGGCCTGGTTACCCTCGGCGATTCGGGCGATCAGAACATGATAATCCAGCTGCTCGGTAACTTTGATTAGCTCTTCTAATAATTTTCGACCATAGCCTTTATTCCGGTAATTTTCGCTGATGTATAACGAGACCTCGCCGGTAGCATTGTATGCGCAGCGATCACAAAACACGCTCACTGCAGCCCATCCTATTACTGTTTTATCTTTTTCAGCAACCCGGATTGGAAATCTTGATGTATGGCTATTGAACCAGATTTCTTGTTGCTTCATTGAGCGCGGTTCGGTATCGAATGTCGCCGCAGTTTTCATAATAGCATTATTGTATATTTCGGTGATCGCGGGCAGGTCATCTAAACGTGCCAGTCTAATCTCGATCATACGCGAAAGTATACTCACCGTTCGGTAAAAATCAATCTTTGCGGGGACAGGTGTTCACTTTTTAGTATTAATACTTGACAGAAATCATAAATTAACTATTCTATAAAATATAATAGGAGAATACTAAGATGATCGGTTTATTGATATCGGGTCTTTTAGTTATATTTATATCAATTGGGTTCATAGTATGGACCAAACGTAAATACAATTATTCGATGAGATGGATCTGGGTCGGCGGCGGGATATGGGTTACCGGCGTCGCGTTAAAATTCGGTTTCGCGATAGCCGCAAATGAGCCGGTCCTTGCCTGGTTGCAGCAAATACTTGAACATCCCTGGTATCTGGCAATTGGCAGTGTTTATATCGGTGCTTTGACCGGTGTTTTTGAGATCGGGATCACACTGTTATTAGCACTATTGGTAAAAAAAATGTCGGATGATCCGGCAAAAGCAATTGGAATCGGGATCGGAGCAGGAGCGATCGAGGCATTGCTCATCGGTCTGTCCCAGATCGGAAATCTGGTATATTTAATGACCGGCGGTCAGGGTATGGCTGAGATCATGAGCTCACTTACACAAACAGTCAGCTTGAATCCGCTTTTCTTCCTGCTGGCTCCGGTTGAGCGTGTGATCGCAATAATTTGTCATACCGGATCGCGCGTTCTAACCTTATATGCGGTCGCGCACAAAAATTATCTTTATTTTGTTGTTGGATTTTTAATCATGACCGGGATCGATGCGGTCGCCGGCTTTGTGCATTTAGCCGGATTGATGAGCCAGATCTCTACTTGGTGGATCGAACTGTCAATTCTGCCTTTTGCCCTGGTGAGCATTCCGCTTATTAAATGGTGCATCAAACGGTGGCCACAGACGAAAGTATAAAAAATCGTCTTCGGTTCACCTCCTACGTCGGTTTTTTTTCAATGTTTGATAGTTTTTATGGACAAGGGCAAGTTTTTTTGCTCTTGTCCATTTTTTAAGCTGATTTTCTCTTTTTAGAGCTTCAGATCTGCTCCTGTAGAATTCACTATATTGAAGCGTAACCGGTTTCCTTCCTGCAGTATATTTTCCGCCTTTACCTGAATTGTGTTCTTTCAACCGACGCCCGACATCGGCAGTTATTCCAATATATAATGATTTATCAATACATTTTATGACATAGACAAACCATTTTTTTGTAATATTCAGGGTTCCTCCTTTTATGCTTGTGCTTTAGATTTTCGTTCGGGATGGATTTTGTCTAAATGAAATTCCATCAAGTTGGAATCGCCCTCGGCTTACACACTACGTTTGATGTGGTGAGCGAGCCGAAGGCGAGTCGAATCCACTCCTCGGGCAGGATTTGAACCTGCAACCCTCCGGTTAACAGCCGGATGCTCTACCGTTGAGCTACCGAGGAATCAAGTC
>MEUM01000067.1:3098-7340 GCA_001771735.1 Caldifarciminota bacterium RBG_13_43_14
GTCCTCGATAGTAATGCGAAGCAAGCTGATGAATACATAACAAACAAAACGGAAGAAAGACAAAAATCTCAGTTTCAGATCGGTGAAAATAAGGATAATGTTCCATGACATTAGTTGTAATTTTGCGTTTTTTTATTTTCGCTGATTTCCCGATATGCGAGGAATTTAATATTCAATACCAGCCTTGTGTTAATCATTATGACAGCCTGTATTATATTTTTTGGTCTGATTATCGAAATCCAATATCGATTTTCGCGACCCGCCTTCTCGAGGACGGTACGGTTCTTGATACCGGTGGTGTCTTTCTCTTTCGCAGCTATGCAAATTTCGGATGTCGGGCAGCATTTGATGGTGAGAATTTCCTTGTTGTGTTAAGGGATAGCTGTTGAGGTCAGGGAAATGTGATGGGGGTGCGGGTCACTCCTGAGCTCGATACATTAAATTCCCTCGCAGTGATCGCTGATCTGGGAGTGGAACGCGAACCAGATATTTCTTTTGATGGAGAGAACTACTTGGTTGTCTGGTCGGATGGGATTTTCGGCTATGATCATAGGGTTAGAGCTGCTAGGGTGACTCCAACCGGCGCAGTAATCGATACTGGTATTTATTTTGGTATAGGTGCGCAACTTGAATACCGACCGTGTGTGGATTTCGATGGTGATCGCTATCTCGCGGTTTGGTACAATTATAGTGATGATCCTCATGGATTATTTGGTCGTTTCATAAATACGCAATGTCAATTAGAAGGCGACAAAATCGAAATTCGAATCT
Organism: Caldifarciminota bacterium RBG_13_43_14; assembly: GCA_001771735.1. Classification (GTDB taxonomy): domain Bacteria; phylum Hydrothermota; class Tepidihabitantia; order SM23-42; family SM23-42; genus RBG-13-43-14. The sequence goes on from MEUM01000067.1 coordinate 3,870, forward strand.
TTGGTTATGGGTATCCATTTGAACCTGATATTGCTTTTTGTGACAGCAATTATCTGATTGTCTGGAATGAGATATCCGCAACTGTGGACGATGATGTCTACGGTCAGATTGTTGCCCGCAACGGTGAACTTATTAATGGTCCGATTCCGATCGCGATTAGTTCCGATTATGAAAATGCACCCAGAGTATGTGCTAGCACTGATCTATTTTTAGTTGTCTGGAATCGTAATTCCATTGTATATGGACAGTGGATATCGATTCTTGGTGATTTGATTGGGGGGGATTTCCGCATTTCGGTCACCGATAATGATAACCGGAATAGTCCGGATGTTGCGATCAGTGAAGAAAACGCACTAATCGCCTGGCATGAATATCATACGAATAATTTTGATATATATGGTAATACGACCAGAATACTTAGTACGGTTGAGAACAAATATGAAGATCTGCGTGCGCAATATTATCGAACAATTTTTATAGGTAACAAAATGGATATACCATGGATATTGAACAAACGGATCTATGATATAAATGGTTGCGAAGTAAACCGAACGCGTATGATCCCAGGGATTTACTTCATTGAAATAGAAGATGAAACATATATAAAGGCAGTGAAAGTAGAATGAGAGTAAAGCATACTTTATTAATAAAATGGGTGGTACTACTTATCATTAGTTGCGTGCTGTGTTTTGCCACGACCTGGTCGCCAGTCAAAATAAAGTGTCCGTATTGCGGGACAAAAAGCGTATATTATCAGGTCAATTCCTATGGCTCTTATATATATGATTATCCATCAAAATTCGAATATATTTTCTGGCCCTATACTGATGGAAGGATATTATATTGTTGCCGGAAATGCTGGTTTACATGCTTTGCCTGGGATTTTTTTAGTATTCCAGAAGGTGAGCGCAACGGGGTCAAAAAAGTATTGTCAAAACTGGCGGTTTATGAAACCAATGGCGATTATGATGTCATACCAATGTATTACCGCCTTTTGATCGCTGAAAACATTTATCAATTATACGAAAAGGACGATGACTTTTGGTGTCATTTTTACCGCGTTAAAGGTTATCATCTGGCAAACGAAGGAAAAGTTGCTGAAGCAGCTGAGTCCCGTAAAAAAGCCCTTCAATATGGAGCCACGATGATCGCGCAACCGGCGAATGCCGGGATCAGCAAGGAATTGTTCTATATTCAAGGTGCAATGCAGTATATGCTTGCTGATAAAACTGGCGCTTTAGCTAACTTTAAGTACGCAAGGCAATTGGAATACAATATTCCTGGCGCTGATAGCATCCGATTGCAGAATATTAATCAATATCTGAATGACTTGATTGCTCAGTATATTGAAAAGATTGAAACACAAAAATAGCGCCTTGTGATTGATTAAACCCCTTTACCTTAATCCTCTCCCCCTGAAGGGGGAGAGGGAAGGGTGAGGGGGTAGTTTCTCAGCGTTAAGCTGCTATTATTTGTTGCCGATCACCGTCTACCGATTACCGAGTACGGTTCTCATTGTCTTACCCATGAAACCCGGAAATCTCCGGTTACATAATAAACTAGTCTATTCACCAATTTCCCATAGGCTTTATCCGGGTCTTTCGCATCAAAGGCAAAATCCTTGAGCCCGAGAATACTAACACCGCCGATCCTTTCAGTTGCTTCGCTTGAACGATTCCACAAGGTCGCACCGGTCTCAGCTTCGACCATTTGAACGTCCAGAGTAGCATCTACATCGGCTGAAAAATCCATTACAAATAACCCGGGTGAGATCTTTATATCCGGCCGCACATCGGAAATATCGATCTTTCCGACAATGATCGTTGCGACTTTATAGGATTCTCCGATTTTTTTATAGGTGCTTTGGGTAAGTTTTCTTTCTCCGATCTTGTTTAAAACATCCTTTTCAGTGCCGAGTTGTACAATCCGAATCACACTTTGATCTTCACGCGCTGCTTCCATGAATCTTCGTGTGGTTAGATCGGCAAGTTTGCCTTTTTGATTACAGGTGAATTCCATGATCCCGATCATCTCATAGTCAGAGAGATCAATGCGCGGAGGAACCATTACTCTTTTTCCGGCGCAATGTATAGCAACCAGCGTTATTGAGATAATAATACTTAGAAAAAAAAACCGTTTCATGCGATAACTCCTTTCTTTATATTCATTTATCAATGATGCGAATGCGCGGTTAGTTTTTTAAATATATAAATTTCCTTATAACTGTTTCTTGCGGCATCAATATCTTCAAAAAATAAATTCCATTAGTGAGTGCTAACGGCTGAAATTTAATTATTCCTTTTTCATGTAGATCACCTTCAAATACTTTATTGACCAAACGTCCGGTTGCGTCATATAACTCGATTGTTGCCGGCCGAGTTGCGCCTACGTTATAGTGAATATTGATCTCTCTTGAAACAGGATTAGGTATTACATTGAATTTAAATTGATCCAATACAACGGGTAATTTAACCTCAGCTACACCGATATTATGATCCCACCACGCCTGCGCGCTGTCCGAATGTACTTTGGCGATTGTGGTATCATTACCGCCGACAATTGCATAAACAGCGCGCGCTACGCCGCCAACCGGAATGTTGAAAGGCCCGGCCGACACGCATATCGACCAGTTATAGGTGCGATTCGAGTTCGGTGTGCTGATCAAACCTTTGAGCAGGCTATCTTTGACCGCCTCGGTCATCATTGAGCTTGGTTCAACATACAGGGCATGGTCGACCGCGCTGAGATTGGCCGCAACGGTTGGTTCCAGCAGTCTTATTCCGACCGTGGGTCTTTGTGAAGAAGTCGATCTGAGCATATAGGTGAATCGACGCGCGGCATTGGTGCGGACAATATTGCTCGTGTAATTATTAACGTCAAAGTCGAACATCATGCCCGAATAAAAATTGTTCAACGCGGTCGTGCCCTGATTATAATAGTCAAAACAGACAATGATAAAGTCATCATAACCAGACTGCGATAACATGAAGCTCCACTGCCTTACCTTCAATCCCTTGGGCGATGCATGACCCGAGTCGCCGTAAAAGGCTATATATTCTTCGTCGGCTTCGATCGGCGGAATAATGGGCGTGAGCGTGTCTATGATCACAAAATCCTGATTAATGCTGGAAGATGGCTGGCCGTAAAAACGGTCGACAATATAGTTGGAAGCATTGCCGCAAACCATACTGCCATAATATAAGGAACCGTATGATGCGAGTTTTGAATATTTGAATCCACTGCCTTCGCCATAGGGATAAGTTGTGCCGAATCCTCCGTAAGATGTGACGGAAAGCACGCAGCAGCCAGTATCGTGATCAGCCCATACTGGCCGGGCTTGAGGTGCAACACCGACAATTTTCGAGAAAAATGGTTCCCAATTACCTTCGTTAGACTGGGCATAAACTGTGAATTCAACTTCAGTCCCCTGCGGGGTATTCCCGGCTACCTGGATGCGATAAATATCACCGG
>MEUM01000068.1:0-482 GCA_001771735.1 Caldifarciminota bacterium RBG_13_43_14
ATATCTGGCGCAGGTTTTGGAGGCAGATCATCGGCAGTTAATACAACTTTAAAGAAACGGTCAAGCCGGTTGCTGGCCAGCACTTCAACAACGATCTCGCGATGTGAATTGGTGATACAGCTAAGTTTAAGGTCTCTCTTATATAATTCTTCTAACACCATCACCGCATCGGGATTTACCTCTACCTGACTAATAAAATCGATAAAATGATCGAGAAAATATTCACGAACTTCATCGGCTTTCTTGCCGGGCATGAAAATACGCACGTCATCTTCAGTACTTTGTCCCCAGTGCTTACGGAAAATCGTTTCGGTAATCTCAGAAAAACCAAAATGTTTCAGTGTCTGGTTAAAAAGAGAGAACCAGGCCATATAGCTATCAACCAGCACGCCATCCAGATCGAATAGTATTGCTTTGATCACTATTTCTCAGGAAAACGTTGCGCGATGACGATATTTCTCACTATATTGGCTAATGATGGT
>MEUM01000068.1:537-10513 GCA_001771735.1 Caldifarciminota bacterium RBG_13_43_14
CCTTGCTCAGCATCGCTTTCATTTCTGGGATTGAATAGCAGCGAATACCTTCATTTGCGTGATAGCCGAGCTCGTCCTTAGGTCGCAATATTGTACCATCCTTTTCAATAATGAAGATTCTTGAGCGATAAGTAGATGTTTCAGTATCAAACCACTCCTCATTTAATTCCCAGCCATCTTTTGTCTCAGACCATAACCGGCTATGTTTATTGAATTTACCTACTGGTAGGAACATAATGAAAACTTTACCGTTTATCTTAAGCGCCCGGTTTATTGAATTTAAAAGTTGCTGGTCTTCCCCATTGCCGAAAAAACCAAAAGTCCCGCTCAGTACTACGCAGGCATCAAACTCAGCATTGTAATTGATGGCGCGCATATCACCAACAATGAAAGTGCTTTTTAGGCCCTGTTTTTGAAACTGCTGCCTGGCAAATTCAATTAATGGCGGAGCAATATCAATTCCAACCACTTCATAACCTTTGCTGGCAAATACCTTTGCCTGATCACCACCACCACAACCAAGATCGAGAATACGCGCCCCAGGCGAAAGTTGACATACATGCTCAATGAAATTGACCAATTGCTTGTCCCATTCAAAGATCCCTGGAATACTGTGCCGGTGGTCAATTCGCCAGTATATTGCCCAAAATTCATTCCAGGTTTTTTCTATTGTTTTTAACATAATTGACTATTCTCCTTTTTTTGCGAGAAGTTCTAATCTAAATATTTATTTCATGGTCTCTGGAAATTATATTAGCATTTTATTAGGAGGTCAATATTGACTGATAACTATTTATTAAATCTTATCACCCATTAGCAATTAAAAAAACAATTCTTTTTTATTTTACAATAATTATTTTTTGAATAATCTTTTTTTCTATTTCAATAAAGTACACACCTGGCGCAAGATAAGGCAGTATAGCTTTCCGGCCGGAAATATCAAAGATGGCAGGCTCCTGATCCTGTGGAATAAATAAAGGTCCTCGGATAATTGTTGGCAATATAAAATTGTTTTTAATATCTTTGGTTTCTTGTTCCTCAACACCAATCACTGCCTGTAAAGCTCCCCAGACATTAAGTCTTCCCCAACCATAGATATTATTTGGGTAGGGCGCTCCTTGGGGTGGATGGTCTGCGTAGTCAAGAATCAAATTATAAACTTGCTGTACTTCTAAATTTGGATCTCTCTGCAATAAGATAGCTGAGGCCCCAGTAATATGTGGTGTAGCGATTGTCGTGCCGCTCATTAAAGTATAAGTATTATTAAGAAAACACGATCTAATATTCACGCCTGGTGCAGAAATGTCGGGTTTGGTCAAATTCCAATCAGACCTCATCCAATAAGTTGTATCATTCCAAGGAGGTTGATTAGGCGCAGGTCCTCGTGCAGACCCAAAAAGCAAAGTGTCATTAGAAGTTGCTGCGCCAATCCCTATAACAATGGGGAAATTGCCCGGGGCTTTGGCCGTACCAAAACCAGGACCGCCGCTGCCGATTGAAAAAACCGGGAAGATTCCAAAAGAACGCAGATTCAAACAGTCGCTCCAAAATTCTAATGATGTTGTTGAACTCTGTGACCAAGAATTATTAACAATTATGGCACTTTGTGTGGCAAACCATTCAAGGCAATTGTGAATCCATGAGGACTGACCACTGCCTGCGCTGTTTAATGCCTTTGCACAAATAAATTGAACACCAGGGGCAACTCCTACATCATCTACAAATGGACCCAGCCCATCTCCGCCACAGATAATTCCCATTACATGAGTACCATGTCCATTGTCATCATATGGCGCAGGTTGTCCATTAACTGCATCGTACCAGCCGCCTGGAATCCATCGGCCATGAAATGCCGGATGATCGACATCGACCCCAGTATCAATATTCCCTACAATTATTGTAGCACCATCATACCCTGCTACCCAACACGAATCAGCCATAATTTGAGAAATGTTCCATTCCGGTGTTCTTGTTCCAGTTTCATTAGAATATTTACAATAATTATTTTCCAGTTTTATTTCAAAATTATCAACAATGTAATTAACGTCCTCACGTGCTGCAACAACCTCTATAATATCTCCAGTTGCCGTAATCATTAAACCATTAAATATCCACCAGGTCTGGTCAATTGTTACTGTCTTTCCGAAACTCTTAAGATAATTTGCTAAACCAGCTTGATGTAATCTGACAAATTCTTCAAGATAAACAATCTTCTCTGCCTTGGTTGTTTTTTCTGACAAAATTGAAAGGTCAGCTTGTGATTTCATATGGACAATGACCTGGATTGTTTCATGTTCTTTTAATAGTTCTAACTTTTCTCGCAATTGCGGATGGATTATGCCGGTGATTAATCCTATAATAATTACTGAAATCATTGTATTTTCCTTTTATTTTATAATAATAATTTTCTGAATGATCTTTTTATCCACTCCAATAAAATATATGCCTAGCGCAAGGCGTTGAAAAAAAACAATAAAAATTGAAACGCAACCCATACTATCCCTCTCTCACTATATAATAAGAGGAAAAGACAATATGTCAATACTAGAATTTTGCACGGTTCGGTTTTACCGGGCCGTTATCCCAGAGTTACTTCTGCTATTTAATGCAATTGTTCGATTTGCTTGACAATACGTTCGAGTGATTTTTCTAACTGTTCGGTTTCCGGAATCTTTAAAAAATATTTCCTGCTTCGCCAGAAGACCTCATAGCGTACTAGATCAATATTGCGCAACGCGCGCAAAACCTGAGAAACCGTTGGCATGCTGACGCCCAGTTCATGGGCAAGCTGCTCGGGTGTCTTCGGACCGTTATTCAATAAATAAAGCGTTTCATACGCGGTTGGATTGCCCAGGACCCGGCAAATGCGCGATGCCCGGTATCTTCTTTCCGGTATTTTCTTTTTTCCCGTTCCCTTGATTATAACTCATTTTATCATTTTGTTAATTGACAAAATGATAAAATAATAATCATAAATAAAAGTGAATTAGTGGAGAAAAGAGTCGGTGGGATATATTTTAAAATTTGTGGTATATAAGTAAAAGAGGGCAGGTGGGTGTCCTGCCCTCTTTTGGTCTAAGGAGAGGCTATGAGGTAAATCTATTTAACAAGTACAATCTTCTCTATATTTTCGAATGTTGCGCCCTGATCGACCATAAAATGCACGAAGTAGACACCGGCCGGAGCAACCCGTCTCTGATCGTCGGTACGGTCCCAGGAAAGACTGGATACTTGATGCTGGATACTAGATGCTAGATTACCGCTCAAATCTTTTATCAATCGGCCCGAAGCGTCGTAGATCTTCAACGACATTTCGTCCGCCTGAGGCGGATGCGCATTGCGAATTTCGAATTTGATATTGGTCTTATTCCTGAACACGGTCGGATAAACCGCAAAACTGATCAGGCCGGCCGCATTCTGTTCGGCCGCGCCGACAATTCGGATCGTAAATGAATAATGGCCGTCTCCGGGCGCACCGACTGGATCGCAGCCAGTATTAGGCGTGGTCCAACGATCCCTTGCCCAGAGATAATAATCTACTGTATCATACATGGATTGTGCCGGGATCGTTGCCTGATAAACATTACCGCCTTGATGGCTCATGGCCAGACGCATCCAGGATCCGGAATTGATGCGATAATACAAGTACGCCGAATCAACACCCGAGACATCAGTAATTGTCGATCGCACCGGGAAAGGACCGGTAAATGTAGTGTCCGGCCAATCCGTGGTATTGGTGAAATACGGCGGCGCATTGTCGGTCGGAGTCATGATTTTGAAATCATCAATATACCAATCAGTGTAATCCTGGAAAAAAGTGTAGCCGTCAATATAAAAACGGATCTTAACATTATTTAACGATGGCAAAGACAAGGTCTTTTCGGTCCAGGCCAAGGTATTGCCATCCAGCCAGTTATATCCCCATAATGCAGTCCACGTAGAGCCATTATCAGTTGAAACATGAATCGCCGCGCTGTCCATAAAAATACCCTGGTCAAAATTATACATATGCCACAATGATAATTGCGGATTCGCATAACTGCCCAGATTTACCGCATTCTTCAGGGTTAAATTCGTAGCATTATCTGAAACCGCTCCGCTATAGGCTGAATGGGTCGGTGAATGGGACTGGGCAGTTGACCGCACCCAGTTACCCGTGCGGTCCCAATAATTGAGGAACGAATCAATACCGCCGCCATATTCAAAATCATCTTCATAGATCACGGTCGGCGCAGGCGCATCACCGATCTCAATATTGTAGAAAACAGTATCATCAAAATCAAGCGAGTCGTGCTGGCCATCGGCATGAATGATCAAACCAACACTGGCGATATGTCCAGGCGGTGTAAGAGAATGAGCATTTATCACATATAGATCTCCAGAATTTGATGCCGTGTCGTTGGGTGCTAAATTGCCGAACAAATGATAGGAATTGGTGATCGAAACAAAATTATCAAATGATTCGAGTGTACCGGCGGTGTTATTAGCATTAGCACCGCCAATATTTTTCACGCGCACAAATACACTACCGTTCTGGCCTGGATTAATATCCGGAATGGTCTTATCCACGATCGATATCCAGGGTTGATCCATGGTTGGCGTGCCGTTAAGCGCCCGCCAGACATTAAGCCTTCCCCAACCATAATCATTATTCGGATAGGGTGAACCCTGCGAAGGCTCATCGACATTATCCAGAAGTATACTGTATATCATTTGAGGCGTCAGATTCGGATTTTTCTGACCGATAATGCCGATTGCACCGGCGACATGCGGGGTTGCCATTGAAGTACCATTCCACGTAGCATAACCACCGCCAGGTACACACGAACGTACCGCGACTCCTGGTGCCGATATTTGCGGCTTGATCAAATTCCAATCATCTCTGAGCCAGGTTGAGGGATCATTGAACGGCGTTTGATTCGGCGCCGGTCCGCGCGATGAAAATGAAGCAATCGCATCAGTGCTGTCAGTCGCGCCAACCCCGATATTATTGGAATAACTGCCCGGACAGAGGACCGTACCGGAATTCGGACCGCTATTGCCATTGGCAAAAACCGGAAAAATATTGATCGATATGTAATTGCGCATTAATGGGTAAAAAAATGTATCAGCGCCATTAGACCCGCCCCAGGAATTGGAAACAGCTCTAATATCGACCGAATCCTTGAGATCGGCCATGAATTGCAGACCAGCAAGGCATTGCTGATAAGTGCCCGAACCACCTGAATTCAATACCTTGGCGGCAACATAGGTGGCTTCATAGGCAACGCCAATATCCTCGGCAAATGGACCAGAGCCATCGCCGCCAAGGATGGTTCCCATACAGTGCGTACCGTGATTATGGTCATCATAGGGAGTTGCCTGGCCGTTGATCGCATCATACCAGTACCCGGCCCACTTACCTTCTATTGCCGGGTGGGTATAATCAACGCCAGTATCGGTCTCACCCAATATAACTCCCTGTCCGGTAAATCCCGCGGCCCAGCATGAGTCGGCCTTGATCTTTCGTATGCCCCAGGGCGTAGCCCGGGTATCAACCGCCGGTTCTGAAATTGGTTCAATAATACGGACCTCGCCGTTATGCGAAAGCCAGGCAACATCAGTTCGCTGAACGATCTCTTGGATCACTGCAACCGTAGCTTCAACATATACGCAATTCATTATCCAATATGATTGAATGTCTTGAACTTGATCCGGCAAAGTCCGCAACCAATCGATCAATGATCCTTGACTCTGGCGCGCAATCGCCTGATAATTCTGGATCTTGTCATGGGTCGAGGCATTTTTCATTTGTTCAAGCGGATAATCCTGCTGCATAAAAACAAAACATGATATGACCTCGTCCGCGGCAGATTTACTCATCTGCTCGGCCAATTCGGTTGTTACTTTTGCCTCAACCAATGCGGGCCAGAGCATATATATTGCGATCAGCAATATGCACACTTTCTTTAGCATATTAACCTCCTTTGAAGAAAAAGTGTCTTTCTAAAGCGCATCGTTCCACCCATAAGGTTTAAGTCTATATAATATATATTTCTCTCCATAGATCTATATTACTAAATACTATGTCATTCTGATGTATAAATATTCAATAAAACTCACGATATATCGTATGGTTTATGGTATACTATTCCGCACTGAAAAATGTGCGTTTATTTAGCACTATTTTTCCATAAATTGCAAACGAGGATTATTGACATTACCTAAACACGGTCGGATAAACCGCAAAACTGATCAGGCCGGCCGCATTCTGTTCGGCCGCGCCGACAATTCGGATCGTGAATGAATAGTAACCATCGCCGGGCGCACCGACCGGATCACAACAGACAAGCGCATAAATACCTCTTCGTGATTGAGCGCATATTCAACGAAACAGTATATTACCATTTTGATGTTTAAGTCTTAAAAATACGGCTTTTTATCCATAGCTGAATTATATAAAAAATTATGTCATTACAGCTAATAAACATTCAACAAAACCTTTGCAATATCATGCCATATAACTTAACTCAATATACAGAAACTTGGACGCATCTTAACGATTGGAAATAATGTGTACACTGGGAAATTTGAAAAAGTCGGATAAATCCCGTTAGAAATACAATAAGTAAATTCTACGCGACATAGATCTTATGATTTTGAACATTTCTAACGGGATAAATCCGACCGCGACAAAATATAACGAAAAATAAACGTAGCGGTTTGATTTACCCCGTTAAATGATAAAGCATTGACGAGAAGATAACAAAGCCAGCAAATTATGATACAATATTTAACGGGGTTTATCAAACATAGTGAATATTGAATATTATATTAAATTAGACAGAAAGATGTGTCCAAGTTTCTGAATATTGTGTTGACAAAACATGTCAATTATGGTATTATTTTTCCTGAAATTGCAAACATGGGTCATAGCATAGAAAAAAGAATAAAGGCCGTAGAGGCATACAATAAGAACAGAAAGATACACGCTGTCGCCAGGAAATATTCAATTAATGCTGCTACCCTGTGGCGGTGGAACAAATGGTATCAATGCCTGGGTAAAAAAGATCTTGGCAGTGTCAATACACGCAAGGAATTAGAAATCGAAATAATGATGTTAAAAGAAAAAAAACCGGATCTTACGCTACAGCAAGCAAAGACCTTGCTCACCAGTAAAAAAATATCAATAAAGAGAATCTACAATATATGGAAAAAATATGGTCTGATCGCACGATCGCCTGCGGCGCCTTTTGCCGCTTACGGCCCATTGACTGCCGAATCCACAAAAACCCTTGCTCAGGTAAAACTGATCCTGAAAGAAAACGGGAATGAAAAAAATTTGAGCATTGCCGGTAAATTGTTGAGCGAGCTACCATCGTTCCCGGACAATCATGAATCCATACTTACGCAAATACCTGACAAATATTTATCCTGGCGCCGCCGCCTCGATAAGCTGGATGCCGAATTTGCGACTACCCCAAAACCGGTATTGCACAAAAAAATAAAAAAGATCCGTCACCATCTTCAAAAACAAGGGTTGCATTATTCGGCTTTATTAGCCGGTGTATTTGAAATATTGATAATGCACTGGATGAGAATGCCGAAAGACGAAATAAAATTAAATCTTGAATTGCAGAAACAAAAAGGGAAATTACGCGAGCCGGTATTAAATCTCGCCTTGAGCTTTCTTGCCGGCACCGCGTACACTGAAATGCTGGATGTCAAAAATAGTTATCGATACGTGCGGCGACTGCAAAAGCTTCAGCGATCATTACCTTATGTCCAAACCTACACCTTGATCGGCGATCTTTTGACTTTCATCACCGATTATAAAAACGCGATCGTATTTTACAAGAAGGCATTTTCCTGCAAACATTCAAAGCCCATGAATATCAATTTGCGGTTGAAGATCAGTCTGGCTCTTGCCATTGCCGGAGATTATCGAACCGTAGAAGGATCATATTTAAAAAACATTGGGATCAAACCCGATAGTCACAACTACGACACATTTTCATTGATCAAAGCTTTATGTGCATTTGGTCAAGGTAAGATCGACAAAGCAAGGAACTGGCTTCAGCAATGTCTGGAAAGGTCCAAGCGGGAGCAATTACGCAATTATATTTATACGGCTAATTCGTGCCTGGCATCGATCAGTTGCGCTTTAGGTCGGCCAAAAGATGCGCGTAAGATCCTGAAGAAAGTCAGACACTTACAGCTGAAATATCGACTGCAAAGAGCGGTTAAAGTCATGGATATCGTTTTAGGTAGTATGCACATCAGTGAAAAGTATGATCAAATACCTACTCTCTGCATCCTTAAAAAGTTATCCCGGGCACAGCAAAGCCTTAAGTCGGCTGATTATTATTCGGCATTTCAATATGCCCGTAAAAAAGGACAGACCGGTTTCTTCCATCGCATGATAGTGTTCTTTCCCGAATCAGTGCTTGCCTTACTAAAAAAAGGAAAACCAACTAATATTCCGAATTCAATTCTTCGTCTACCAATATTTAACAAAGCTGCGCCGGTTTTCCATATCAAATATCTTGGTAACACAGTTATTTATAGAAATCATAAATATATCCGGGTAAAGCTTAACCCCCAAGAAGAATCATTATTTATACAGATCGCTCAGAGGGCAGGAGAACCTGGCAAGATAATTAATTTGAGGGAAATAATCGATAATTACTGGCAGAAAAGCAGGAATCCAGCCAATCGTCTTGCCCACGTATTGGTACAGCTCAGAAAAAAGCTGAATATCCCAAAACATACGCTTTGCACAGTGCGACACTCAAACGCAAGCAGAATTTGTAATATGGGTTTTTTTGTAACCACTGATTATAATGATTTTACCATTAACCTGATTCAAGCTAGAGCATTTGAGAATTTGAATGAATGGCCGAGCGCCAAGAACAAATACCGCGAAGCCTTCTGCATGATACGCGGTGCTCCGTTTAGGAATATATATGACAATTGGGCAGATAGTCAACGCCATATAATACTTAGCATGATCGAGCATCAAATGAGTTTATATATCAATTCAAGTCGATTGCACAAGAATGAGTCTGAAGCGATTTTTCTGCAAAAACGATTAGATTCAATTTTACACGGTTAACATGAGAGCGCCAAATTGGTTTTCACGGATCTCAGATAATATACTCAATCTCGGGACTGTCTCTCAGGGTCGCCGATACCGAGCAATATTTATCCCGGGATAATTCAAAAGCTCGCAAAAGATCTTTTTTCTTATATTCACCCTCACATTGAAATTTCATAATTATTTTATTATATTTTTTAGGGTGATTTTCCGAACGATTTCCTTCTAGTTCGGCGGTGAAATTGGTAATTTTTCCACCTTTTTTTCCGAGAATGGCCACAATATCCATACTCATACAGCCGGCAAGGGCAACAAGTACAAGATCCATGGGCGCAAATCCTTGCTCAAAACCGCCAGTTGTAATATCAGTATCAACCACAATTTCGTGATCTTTGTTATCTTTTGCAATAAATTGAAGGCCTTTTTTCCATAAGAGTTTAATCATTTGACTTCCTTATTCAATTAATAGAGAATCGATTATTTTACCAAATAATCCTTCCATTTGTTCATAATATCCAACCTGGGTTTTAACAATACGTCCTTTTCTATCAATAATGACCATATGAGGAATTCCAGTTACGCCGTATTGTTTTGCAACATCATTTGAACCTAACAGTATTGGATAGGGTATATTATGTTCCTTAATAAATGCTTTTAATATATCTTCGCTATCCGAAGTGCTAATGCCAAGCACAGTAAAACCACGTTCGTGATATTTATGATAAAGATCTATTAATACCGGGATACTGCGCTTACATGGCGGACACCAGGTTGCCCAGAAATCCACTAAAACAACATTGCCTTTTAAAGATGATAAGGTGATCTGCGTGCCATCAATGGTGCTGAGAGTAAAATCCTGCGCAGCATCTGTTTTATTAACTGATCCCTTAGTTCCACAAC
>MEUM01000068.1:10706-17330 GCA_001771735.1 Caldifarciminota bacterium RBG_13_43_14
GTGAGCTCTTTTATCATTATTTCCTCCTTCTAACATAGATAGAATAGCAAGATTTTTAGAATGTTTCACGTGAAACATTCTAAAAACTGCTCGCATATCCAACCCGTATCATACGATTAAGCTGTAAATTACCCGGACTGTTATCAAGCAAATCCCTTAAAGCAAACTCAAAGAAAATCTCATCATAAAATATAATTTGCAGACTAATATTAAGATACCCTTTGTCCTGATCTAGTTCATCCCCAAAATTAGGTGAATATTCTATATTTAAGGCCGATGTATTACCGAAAACCGTACGTAAACCAGTAAAGGCATCAAGACGGTTTTCATCCTCAAAACAGTAATTCAAGCCTATGCTGGGTATAAATTCAACTCCAGTATAACCAAACCTTTTACCAATTTGAAAATACAGACCTTTGGACATTATTAAATATCGACCATCATCATAACCCCCATAACCCTGATTATCAAAAGCGATCATTACTTGAGGAATTGCCATTCCTTCTTCAATCGCTACTATTCGTGCTTGAACGCCTGGTATTTCATAAAACTCTGGATTTCCGGCACCAATAAGATTTGACGCACCGTAGCTTATACCAGCTGAAAAACGGTTCCATATCGATACATTAAAAAATCCAAGTATCTCACCGGTAGGCCCAAATCTAAGCTGAATATCAAAATCGCCATGTCCAGGTGATATAAGATATGGCTGATCAACATAGTATAAACTCAATAGAAGTAGAATAACCATTAATCCTCCCTATATTTGACCATATATTTTAACCGAAATCTGACTACTAATTGATTTTATCTTTTCAATAACCAGTGAATCAGGGTTGATCCTGAGACTGCGGGAACGAAAACGCCGAGCATCATCCTTGCCATTAACCCGGAACCAAACTTCACATTCACCCTGATTCTCATTTATAACCTTATGTAATTTCTGTAAAACATCTTCACTTAGTGCAGCGCTGCTAATACTGATAAATAGCTTTTTATAATATTTACGGGCATCAGTAAATGGCATTACAGTATCAGCCCTTAGCGATCTACGGTCCTCATCTCCGGATATTCGACCCTTAAGGATCAAAGGTACATCCGGTTTCATGTAAGATCCATATTTTTCAAAACAATCAGCAAATAGAAAAACATCTATGGATCCTTCAAAATCCTCAATATTTACAATTGCGTAATTGCGTCCTTTTTTATCCTTTTTTATCTTCTTCGAGTTCATAAGTCCGCCGATAGTCACGATCTCACCATCTTTGACGCCATTGAATTGATTGATTGAAATCAGTCCTAAGGCATTGATCTCTTCTTGATAATATTCAAGGGGATGATTCAAAAAATAAAATCCGAACGCTTCTTTCTGGTATTGAATGTTGTCACAATCCATTTCCTGACGTGATTTTTCAATTTTGACATTATTATCATTATTCAGAAAGTCAAATAAATTCTCTTGATGATGTCTTTCCTCGAATTCATTACATAGTGTTTTCATTACGATCTCAAACTTATTCTCAAATGAACTGAATGCGCCGGATTTAATAAGTGATTCCATTGACTTCTTATTCACGTTTCGAATCCGGGATTTAAAATCAAACAAAGATTTGAATGGTCCGCGCTCGCGCTCTTTCAATATTGCCAATACATCCGGCCGACCAACATTTTTCAATGAAATCAAACCATAGCGTATCTTTTTACCCTCGATTTTGAATTTTTCATCGCTATTATTTATATCCGGTGGCAGCACCTCAATATTCATATGTCGGGCTTCGCGTATCAATACCCAAAGCCTTTTGGTATCATTTATTTCGCTGTTCATTGATGAAACCATGAATTCGATTGGATAATGGCATTTTAGATAAGCAGTTTGATTGGCCAGGGTCGCATAAGCAGCCGCATGCGACTTATTAAAGCCATAGCCTGCAAACGGGGCTATTTTATTGAATATGTCTTCAGCAATATCAGCGCTAATATTTCGCTGCTGGGCGTTCTTAATAAATTTTTCCCGATTCTGATCCATTATTTCCGGTATTTTCTTACCCATTGCCCTTCGTAAGCTATCAGCTTCAGCCATTGAAAAACCGGCGATTTTTGATGCTATTCTCATCACCTGTTCCTGATACACGATCATGCCATAGGTCTCTTTGAGAATCGGTTCAAGCACGGGATGAAGGTATTTTATCTTTTCCGGATGCTGTTTATTCTCTATCATCTTATCAATATTCACATTACCCATTGGCCCTGGTCGGTACAAAGCAATTACCGCAATAAGATCTTCAAAATTCTCGGGCTTGAATCTTCTCAATATATCTTTCATGCCCTGGCTTTCAAGCTGAAAAACGCCAACTGTTTCTCCTCGTTTTAGCATATCAAATGTTTCTTTTTCATCAATCGGTACATCGCCGACCTGTCGATTAATAGTTTTGATCGTATTATCGATTACGGTTAAAGTTCTTAATCCCAGAATATCCATTTTTAAAAGACCAATATCTTCAAGTGAATTTTTGGCAAATTGTGTCGAAATTTCATTCTTTTCTGGACTTTTAAATAATGGTACATATTCAACAAGTTCCTGGGGTGTTATAACAACACCAGCCGCATGAGTAGCCGGATGCCGGGCTAAACCCTCGAGTTTTCGAGCGATACCTATTAATTCTTTATATTCATCCTTGGATTCAACTAAGGTCTTGAATTCAAGGATATTGCTCATAGCATCATCAATTGAATCATGCATTGGTATGATTTTTGCCAGTCTATCGATCTCACTGTAAGGAATACCCATTACGCGACCAACATCACGGACTACAGCGCGGGCTTGCAATGTTCCAAATGTAATCACCTGGGTTACATTTTTCTCGCCAAAGCGTTGACGGATAAAATCAATAACCTCATCCCGTCTTTCATCGCCGAAATCAGCGTCTACATCAGGCAAACTCAATCGTTCAGGGTTCAAAAACCTTTCAAATATCAAATTGTATTTTAGGGGATCGACATCAGTAACGCCCAGTGAATACAGACTCAGACTGCCGACTGCCGACCCTCGTCCTGGACCGACCGGAATATTATTTGCCCGGGCAAATTGAATGATCTCTTTTACAATAAGAAAATACCCGGCCAGACCCATCTTTTTGATAATATTCAGTTCGTAGTTTAACCTTTCTTCAATTCCTGCAGTTATTCGGTCAAAACGGCTTTTAACTCCTTCAAATGTCAAATATTTTAAGTATTCAAAATCATTTTCAAAATTTGGCGGCCGTGGAAAACTCGGCAACTTAACATCTTTGCCCGATGTATCGATTAACAGATTGCATCGTTCGGCAATCAACTGGGTATTAGTTATTGCTTCGGGCAAATCTTCGAAAAGTTTAGACATTTCCTTTGGTTCGCGGAAATATGCGTATCTGGTGTCAAATCGCAACCGTTCTCGGTCAGCAAGAGTTTTCTTAGTCCCGATACAAAGCAATATTTCATGAGCCTTATAATCATCCGGATAGAAATAATGACAATCATTGGTCGCAACCAGCGGTGCGTCAAAATCATGGGCAAGGCTGATCAACTGAGCATGTATCTTATCTTCGTTTTTAACTCCCAGGCGTATGATTTCAATATAGAAATTATCCCGTCCCATTATATTCTGATACTCATCAAGGGCACGGCGGGCAGCACCCTCGTCATTCATGGCGAACCAATAGGAGATCTCACCTTTCAAGCAACCAGACAGGGCGATCAATCCCTCATGGTACTGGGCCAATATTTCCTTATCGATCCTGGGTTTATAATAGAAACCTTCAATATATGCAATAGAGGAAAGCTTGATCAGGTTTTTAAACCCGGTCTCGTTCTCGCATAATAAGGTTAGATGAAATGAAGATTCAGGGACACGGGCGTTCCTGGACTGTTCTTTGCGCGATCCTGGGGCGACATATGTTTCCATGCCGATTATCGGTTTTACTCCTCGGCGCAGCGCGCTCTTGTAGAATTTGATCGCGCCGAACAGATTACCATGATCAGTTATCGCCAGGGCCGGCATCTTATACTTGGCCGCCAGCTCGGTCAGACGATCTATTTTCATAGCACCATCAAGCAATGAATATTCGGTATGATTATGTAAATGAATAAATGACATTATATGACAAGTATTTTATTAATCATCCTTATTTATATATATTATTATATAATTTCCCGCGACTGGTCCAAAGGCAAATATAAAGGATTAGCGCAATATATTTCCTTGCAGCGTGGGCACAATGTGAAATCGAATTCCTTGTAAACCTCTTCCTCGAGCAACTCTTCTGGATACGCCTTAGCTTTTTCAAACTCCTGCTCAATGTCGATATTGCGGTTTTTGATCTTTATCACCCCATCAAAATCTGCGAAAACCTTGATCGTCAACCGGTAAAACAGATCACCCGGATTAATGGTCCGATTGCACCGGCTGCATATTTGTGAAGACATTGATTATTTGTACATCAAGTTTACGACAGCGCTTTCAGCACGTGCCGGCAAACTTCTTTTAAGGTCTCGAAAACTCCTATCCCCTGAGAGGCTACCGATTCAAAATAAGGATACTTATTGTTTACATTCATAACCTTTTGTAATTCTTCAACCGAGGTGATATTGGGCAGATCCCTCTTATTAAATTGTATGACCAGAGGGATACGCTCCAGTGATAAACCATAGGTCGTCAAATTATCAAGCATATTCTCAAATGATTCGATGTTTTCTTCAAATCTTTCGATCTGTGAATCGGCAACAAATATGATTCCATCAACGCCTTTAAGGATCAGCTTACGCGATGCATTATAAAAAACTTGACCGGGTACCGTGTAAAGATGAAATCTGGTCTTAAACCCCCGTATTGTGCCCAGGTCAACCGGCAAAAAATCGAAAAACAGGGTTCGATCGAGCTCAGTTGCAAGACTGATAAGCTTTCCCTTGACCGAGGGATTTAGTTTTGTGTAAATATATTTTATATTGGTTGTCTTACCGCCCAGGCCCGGACCATAATAAACGATCTTGGCATTGATCTCACGCGAAGCGTAATTAATCAGCGCCATATATAGTTAAACTCCAAATAACAAAATCCAAATATAACCCCTTCAGTGTCTTCGGTGTTTCTTGTTTTCTCAGTGTATTCTGTGTATTGTGTCATCAGCGTTGCTAGAAGCCGAATAGTTTATCCAACTCTTCCTCGGCTGCTTTGGTGAAATCGGCATCGATCTCACTGGACGCACTCGTGTCTTTATCGAGCTTGTTGAAGATCTCCTCGAATATCTTTTCCAATTCAGCCGCACCATTCTTTGCCTTAACCCGGATCAAACCTAAAGTCGCTCTCATGTCAAAAATAACCGCCAGAATTACACGGTCGGCGACCAAACAAACATAAAGATTCTCTTTCTCACCTTGATGGAAAAGGGTGGAAAATTCCTTTTCGCCGATCAGTGTGGCTAGCTGGCTCGTGGCCGCAAAATCCGCGGCCGAGAGCGTGGCGAATGAAGATGTATCAAGGGCGGCCGTGTCGCCGACCGATGTGATCAGCTGTCCGGCTTTGTCGATCAGCAGTATGGTTCGTGAATTCGTGCCCTGAAGCAGGCGGTTGAGGACATCGGTTATCGCCCAAAAATCCTCCTCGAATATATTAATGCCTTCGCGCATCGAAACAATTATAGATAATATATATTGGATGTCAAGAATAAGTTGTTGTCTTGACTTTGATGACCGTTTTGTTAAAATAGACCATGAATTTGAATGAAACCAAGCAGTGCCTTCAAAATTATTTCGGAACAAAAACCGAAATTCTGGCCGCATATTTATTTGGCTCAGCCTGCAAGGGACGAATGCGTAAAAACAGTGATATCGACATTGCCGTTCTCATCGATGCCGACCGCGGAAAGAAACACCTTCGCTACCGAATTGAAATCAGTACTGATCTCTCTGATCTTCTGAAGCGAAGAATCGACTTAGTCATTCTGAATTACTCAAATTTGCTGATCCGGGCGCAGGTCTTTGAGACCGGCCTGCTCGTTTACGAACGCTGTTCCCGTTCAAGGGCGCTTTTTCAGGCCGCTTCAATGAGCCAGTATTACGATTATAAGCGGTACTTTCAATTCCACGCCGACATACTGTCCAGCAAAATTAAGGAGATCGGGCTTGGATAAAAAAATTATTGCCGTACGACTTAAGAAACTTGACCGGGTTGTATCCCGGCTTAAACAAAAAAGAGATCTAAATCATGACAACTATATTCAGAACCAAGATCATCAAGACGTCACGGAACGTAATTTCCAACTTGCGATACAAACCTGTATGGATATCGCCAATTACATCATTGCCGAAACCGGCATGAATGTGCCGGACGATGAGGCTAATATTTTTAAAGTGCTGAGCGAGAACAATGTCATTCCCGAAGCGCTTGGTAAAAGAATCAAGGGAATGGTGAATTTCAGAAATATCCTTGTCCATGATTATCTTGAAATTGATCCGGATCAGGTATATGATCTCCTTCAAAATGATTTGCCGGATTTTGACGAGTTTGCCCGGGCAATTTTAACTTATATTGAATCCCGGGAATGACCGGGCGATCGAACGATCGCCTGAAAATCTTCCCTTAATGCATTA
>MEUM01000069.1 GCA_001771735.1 Caldifarciminota bacterium RBG_13_43_14
CTGGCCGGCCAGATACTGGGCCATTTTCTTTACGTCTTCAACACCGATTATATCATGAAAAAAAAATAGTGGTTGAGAATATTTTGACCTGGCATGTTTTGCATATAAATGACTGTTTGCGTTCTGTTCTCTAATATGTTGTACTGAAGATCTGTATTCTTTCACATAACCCCCAATATTCAAACCAAATCTGCAATTTTTCACAACCCCAATCTGTTTCCAAGTATAGTATATAAAGAATAATCGGATTGTCAATGAAAAAATCAAGAGCTCTAAAAAAACACCGCTCTCTCGATTACCCCATACATTTTACAACTTACGGGGCAGGCAATGATATAAAACAGATTACAGTGATATTCTTCAAGAAATAAAAAGACACAGGAATAACCTGTGCCTTCAAAAAAATAAAACTATTTCTTACATACTTACATCAAGGGCAAAACAGGTTACCGTTCGCTGTATGCCTTTAACTCCTCTGATTCCATTCATGATAATTTTCTTTACGGCGTTCAGGTCTTTACCCGATACAAAACAAATAACATCATGTAAACCCGTTACAACATGAGCATGCTGAACACCCTTGATTTTGCGAAGGCTCTTAACCACCTTCTCTTCCATACCGTTTGCGGTATTTATCAATAAATAAGCTGCAACTGCCATTTTAGCCTCCCGTTTTTAATATTATATACTTCATTCATCAAGCGTCAATGATAATAATTCCCTTAATTCTATGATCTTTTTCTTCGCATCGAGGCGATAACCGACAAAAGAACAACCGGCGGCCTCAGCCGCCTGAATATCGGTCACCGTATCACCGACAAAGACAGCCTCGACCGGTCTGACTTTAAGCTGAACACAGGCTTTAATAAGCATATCTGGCGCAGGTTTTGGAGGCAGATCATCGGCAGTTAATACAACTTTAAAAAAATGAGCAAGTTCATAGTCGGTAAGTACTGCCTCGACAATATCACGATGTGAATTAGTTATACAAGCGAGCTCCAAACCATGATTGCTTAAATATCCCAACACCTCAACTGCATCCGGATCGACCTTTACCTGATCGATAAAATTTTCAATATGATCAAGAAAATAACTGCGAACTTCGGCAATCGTTTTGCCGGGCAGGAAAATGCGGACATCATCTTCAGTACTTTGTCCCCAGTGTTTTTGAAAGACATCTACAGTAATTTCGGGAAAACCAAAGTGCTTTAAGGTCTGATTGAAAAAATTGTACCAGGCCATATAACTATCAACCAGCACCCCGTCCAGATCGAAAAATATCGCTTTGATCATAATTGTCTCGCGAGATCAATATTGCGCAATTTTCTCCTTTTGTCAATTGACAAAAGGACCTATCGGTAAGGTTTAAGATTGACATATGATCAATGATCGATTATATTTTATCAGGATGGCATTCGGAAAGAATGCTGGAACAAGAAGAATCATGTTTATGGAAAAATCATTGAAAAAGAAGATTGCGCCGCTCGGGATGATCTTGATCTCTGCCCTGTTTGCTCAGTATGTCACGCCCAAGCAGGGTTGGATAAATTTCACGACGCCGTTTCCCGACACCGCGGTCAATGCTACCCATGTCGGACAATTTGTCCTTGACCCGCCGGCCGGCATTCACGGCCGGATTTCGGTGCAGCCTGACGGACGTCTGTATTTCAACGATGGCGGGCGGGCGAAGTTCTTCGGCATGAATGTCTGTTTTTCGGCCGCTTATCCCTCTTTGAGTCTGAGCGCCATGGTCGCTCCCCATATCGCCAAGCAGGGTTTCAACCTCGTGCGCTATCATCATCTTGACGGCGCGCTCACCAGCGCGCCCGGCTCGAACACTACCCGCCGGCTCAATCACGAGGTTCTGGATAAACTCGACTTTCTCTATCATCAATTGAAACAGCGGGGTATATACTCAGCCATTGATCTCTACAGCATTAGATTCTTTAAATCCGGCGACGCGATACCGCATTATGACAGTCTCAACCGGTCAATGGACGTGGTTAAGCGGGTTTACATGTTCTATCCTCCGGCTTATTCACTGTTTCGCGATTACCCGGACAGCCTGCTTTGCCACGTGAATCCCTATACCGGCGTCGCCTATAAGGATGATCCGGCACTGGTGTTTATTAATCCAATGAACGAAGGTACATTGCTCGATCACTATTTCTGGGATAATTGGGATAACCAGCAAAGCGACTATTATCTGCCCAGATTCTATAAAAATGAATTGCAGGATCAATGGAATGACTGGCTTTATGACAAGTACCGCTGGGACACGACGCTTGTCCGCGCCTGGTCGGGCGGCGATACGATTTCGGGACCGAACAAGATCATCAACGGCGAATTCTCGGACACGTTGAATGGCCTACCCAGATATTGGTGGCTGAACCAAATGAGCGGCAATTCAGCCTGGGGAGTGCAAGACGCCGGTTTGAGCATTGAACCCGCGGTCTTTGTTCATGTCTATTCACCCGCTCAGTATTCATGGCATATTCAACTTCTGCAATCCGGTTTCACCATTGACGACGATTCAACATATCGCCTTGCTTTCAAGGCTCGGGCAAGCCGGAATCGAAGTATCGAAGTGGTCGTGCAACGCAACCAAAGCCCCTGGACGGTTTATTACTATGAATCCGTGAACCTTACAACCTCGGCACAGAGTTTTGATCTGCCTTTCTATTCTTCAACAAACGATACAGTACAGCTGACTTTTAATCTAGGTTTGGACACAGGCCGGGTCTGGATCGATGATGTTCAGCTGAGACGCGCACCGTTTGGCACGGTTTTGGATCCCGGCGAAAGCCTGGCGACCAGGACGATCAAATTAGTAAACTGGAGTAATCGCTATGCTTACGCGCCCTATCGCTATTTTGATCAGATACGCTTCTTCCATGATATCGAGACCGCGTTTTATCGGCGGATCTCGAGCCTGCTCAATGACACACTGAATGTTCAGATGCTTGTTACCTCCTCGTTTTTCTGGTCAAGCGAATTGCATCAATTCGCCTGGTCAAATCTTGCGCCGGTAATGGACGGCCATCCTTATTATGACCATCCTTCATTTCCCGGCCAGCCGTGGGACACGCTTAATTTTCGTATTAGCAACGCATATTTTGGACAGGGACAGAACGGCGAATGGTTTTTCACCGGCGCGAACCGGTGCGCCGCATTGCAAAAGCCAATGATCATAACTGAGTGGCAGCACCCGGCGCCGTCTGAATCGCGCTATGTAACATTGCTTCCTTTTGCAAGTTATGCCGCGCTTCGGGATTACGACGGCATAGTCAATTTCGCGGCCGGGCATTCTGAAGGAAGTTATTCGAACAACCGCATCCGTCCTTTCTTTGATGCCTCAGGTCAACCAATGCATTTCTTGCTTTTAAGGATGTGCTGCCTGGCGTATCTGCGCGACGTGATGCCTGAGGATTTTGAACGCACGGCCTGGACTTCGTTTGATCTTGAGCAGATTATCAGGGATATATATGCGGGAAACTACTGGTCGAGGGCGGTCGAGAGTTCGCCCCGGGACAGGATCTTCGATCAGTTCTACTGGAATTCAGCGCGGGCGACATTCCGCGTGAACACGCGCGGCACCAAGGTTTTTGCTGGCCAAACTGCCGGCGATTCGTTGATTTTGGGCGGCATAAAGGTTTATGGCAATACTGACGGGATAATCGGGATTACGCGTATTGACAGCACTCAAGCCCAGCAGACATTCCTTGTTGCCGGCCTTGCCCGGGCGGAAAATACCAACATGGTATGGAGCGAAGCGACCAAGACCCAGGGAATGATAAACTGGGGCATTAGTCCCTGCCAGGTAGAAAGCGTTTCCTATTATACGCAATGGCATGCCGACTCATTGATGATCGTCAAATTGAATAATTATGGAGACGCTCTTGGTTCAACAAAGATCATTGGTTCAAATCACCTTACGAACTGGTTTGTGCGCACGGGAATCGATTCAGTCCCATGGTATATGATTGTCGCATACAGCTATACTGACACAATGATCGGAATCACTGAACAATATAATAACATCGAACATGGATTTCGCATATTGAGCCCGCAAAGATATTTCATGGTCAAAGAACTGCCGGCCAATTCAGTAATAAACTTATGCTCGGTTGATGGAAGAGTCATAATTACCAGAAAGATTAAGGAACCTGCTGATTTGATAGTTAAAAACCTTTGCCCAGGGGTATATTTCTACATTATAAACACTCCCGACTTTCAGGATAAGGGCAAAGTTGTGATTATAAAATAGAAATTGCTTTTTCTCATACCAATCAGAATGATGAATGCTGCTTGGTTGCTATTTCAAAACAATAATCTTTTGAATGATCTTTTCATCCGTTTCAATAAAGTACACGCCCGGCGCAAGATAAGGTGGTACTACTTTTCTGCCCGAAATGTCAAAAACAGTCACCCTTGCATGTTGCGGCAAATACAACGGTCCGCGAACAATTGTCGGTAAAACAAAATCGTTTGTGACAAACTTTATTTCTTGTTCCTCAACGCCAATCACCGCCTGCAAAGCCTTCCAGACATTTAATCTTCCCCAGCCGTAGTTGTTATTCGGATAGGGTGCGCCCTGGGCAGGATGGTCTGTGTTGTCTAACAGAATATTATAGATTTCTTCTATGGGCAGGACTGGATTCTTTTCACACAATATCGCAATTGCGCCTGTAGCATGGGCAGTAGCAAATGAAGTCCCATTCAATATACTATATTGGTGATTAGTCCAGCTTGTCCTTACACTTACACCCGGCGCAGTCAAATCTGGTTTAATTAAATTCCAATCAGCCCGATACCAGTATACAGAATTGTTCCAGGGAATTGAATCCGGTGCTGGACCACGGGATGAAAAATTTGCAATGGAGTCAGAAAAATTAGTCGCACCCAAACCCAATACCAGTGGATAATTTCCAGGAGAGCAAGTAGTAGATGGATTCGGACCGGAATTACCAATAGAAAAAACAGGCAGGATTTCAAGTGCCTTTAATGTATTACATACCTCCCAAAAGTGGGTAGTAATATTTCCGCCCCAAGCATTGTTGATTGCTCGAATATTGAACCCTGAATCTGCCTTTAAAGATGCCATCCATTGTAATCCATAGATCGGATCAACATACGGTACACCAGACGAGGCAAACATTTTAGCAACAACCAGTTTTACTCCCGGTGCCACACCAATATCATCTGTAAAAGGACCAAAACCATCTCCCCCACAGATAACGCCTGCGCCAGCTGTGCCATGACCATGGTCATCATAGGGATAAGGCAGATTGTTGATAAAGTCGCGCCACTTTATCACTTTTCCACTCAATGCCGGATGAGAAGAATCAATGCCAGTGTCCAGTATCCCAAGAATTATGCTATCTCCGATATACCCGGGCACCCAGCAGGAGTCTGCCATTACCGTCTGAATA
>MEUM01000070.1:0-3286 GCA_001771735.1 Caldifarciminota bacterium RBG_13_43_14
TTTACTGCCTACTGCTTAGTGCTTACTCCTGAGCTTTTTAGTTCTTAGTTCTTACTATCTGTTTCGCGCTACACCCCACGCGCTACGGACTTTGCAGAGCAAGCTCTGCCACTACGGTTTACTGATTACCGATTACGGTTTTATAGTTCCCAGTTCTTAGTTCATAGTAGTTACTATCTGAGGTTTATTACCTTAATTACTTCGCTTTGCTTCGCATTCGATGCCCAAATAAATAGTACCCCGGCCGGCAATTTTGAACTGCTTATTCGGATATGATGCTGAACCGTCGACACCGATGTCACTTGATCCATGACCAATCGTCCTGAAGCGTCATAAATATTAATATTCACCGGTCCCTGATCAGCATTCACCATCAGCATAATATCGCCGCGCCATATACTCGGAGCCTCGATCAAACGGCGTGATGCTATGACCGGCGGTCGGTATTCAGTACGGCTGAGCTGCGATAATAATGCTTTGCTGAAATAAAGATCATTATCTCCAGCATTGCGTCCATCTGCCCAGATCGCGTATAAATACTGGCTGTCGCTTACGCATATATGATATTCTCCGATAAAATCAGCATGGCTGGGCGCTTCAGTGTCTGAAACGCGCATACTCGGTTCAAAAGTTGAACCGGCATTTCCTGAATAACGATAGCGTAGCGAGAAAGGGCTGGTAGGTCCAGTCGGCCAATCAGGAGTGTGATAGTATATTACATGCAGTCCACCGTAAGCATCGAAAGTTGACCAGCCTTTGCACTGACCGCCGGTAGTAATGTCATTGACAATAAAACGGCTTGACCAGGTAGTACCGTTATTGGTCGAACGAACTGCGTAAATATCCCAATTACCGGTGCGGCTATCGACCCAGGTAAGAAAAACATTGCCACTCCGAGCAGTAATTGAATTTATTGGCGCGCGGTCTCCATAGCCAGTATTATAATAACTATTCGAAAGATATACTTCGCTCGACCAGGTAGTACCATAATTGGTTGATTGGCGGTAATAGATATCTCCAGTCGGCCAACCATCGACTAAACCCAGATGAAGTACTTCACTTTCATCCATCGCTAACGCGGTTATCCCGGTTCGCGACCAGATAATACTTGACGACCATGTGTTGCCATAATCAGTCGATTTTGCAAACCTGATACCATAAGAACCTGAAACTTGCTGCCAGGCTATATAGATCTCATTATGGTTCACAACCATCCATGGTTTATCAACACCTCCGGCCGACCATACGGTTGAAGTATCATGCCAGTGCTGACCGCCATCGCGCGACATATAATGCTTGAGCCGGCTGGTCGAGAATTGTATGAGCATGTGGACATAGCCAGAATCATCGACCCCAATCACTGGATCGGTATGCCAAATAATCCCGGTAGTGCTATCGGTGAATGGAATCTGAGTGAAGCTCGACCCGCCATCAAAAGAATATGCATATGGTGCGATCGGAACCGAACCCCGTTCGGCGGTGTTACAAATACTCACAATTGTATCTCCATAGACCGCAAAACAGGATTCCCCCTGATTCAAAGTATCCCAGGGAACATCAGCGCTCACCCGCACGTTTGAAACCCAGGGAGCGTCAGCATAGCTAATTAGAAACACGGCATGAAGCAATACAATAATATTTCTCATAAATCCTCCTTGTTGCGTAATTATAATACGTAATTGGTAATTTGTAAATAGTAACTACAAACTGAATGAAAAGGAGAAAAGGAGCACGGGTGAAAAGGTGAAGAAAAAAGCTTCAGAGTAAGCACTAGGCAGTAGGCAGTAAAAAGACAAAAAACCAAAAATCCTAAACACCTAAATGCCTAAATACCTAAAAAAGCAGATCAGATAATCAGATTATCAGCATGAAGATTATCAGGACATCAGCAAATCAGAAATTATTTCTGATACTCTAATATGCTGATTTGCTGCCCACTGATCCTCTGGTATCCTGATATACTTATTTAGTTCTTAATTAAGTTGCCCCGATACTCCGTTATACCGTTTCACCGATACATAGTTAGTTAAATTACAAATTACCGTTGACACTAACGCGATATTAAGTAAAATCAACTATGCTGTCGATGATAATCCCGATAATCCTATTGATCGTTGCCGCCGGTGTTTTAATTATCATTTCCCGCGAACTGGAAATACATCGTCGTCGTAAACTTGCCGGCATATTAATGCTGCTGCTCGCTTTACTTTTTCTTATAAGCCAGGGTTCATATCTGGTATATCCTTCAAATCTCAATAAAAATTTTGGCGGTATTTTCGGCTTCTATTCTTCATTTGCTCTTTTCTGGATGATCGGTTTGTACTTTTTTATGATCCCGGTACTCTTAATCTATTCCGGCCTTATATATATAACAAAAAAAGAAGAGGCAGTGAATCTCAAATTACTTTATGCCGTACCGATCGGTCTTATCGCTGACATTCTATTATCGCTATTTTTATCCGAACCAATTCTGAACAGCCGAGCAGTAAGTATGACCGCCGGTGGAAATCTGGGCCGAATCACCAGTCAATTTCTAATTGGCTTCTTTGGAACAGCGGGCACTTATTTGATAGTCGGCTTTGCGATTTTTATTATCGCATTCATGATGATGAAAGAAAAGCTGATACCCAGGGTACATATTGCTGAGCCAAAACCGCCCAAAGTTAAACCAAAACCTGAGAAAAAAGATCCGGAAAAAATTATCGATAAAAAACCGCAGGATACAACTGCTTCTGGACAAGAAATACTCGCCAGGCGAACGCGAAGAAAAGCAATCGAGATCGATTTTCAAAACGAATTCATAAATATTCTGCAGGATCCTCAAACCAACATTGGCGTCGATCGTGACTCACTGCAAAAAGAAGCTGAATTACTTACCAACCGTTTATCGGAATTCGGGGTCACCGGACGGGTCACCGGCGTTGAATCCGGGCCGGTAATATCACGGTATGAGTTTGAACCCGCTCCCGGTATAAAGGTCAACCAGATCGCTAACCTTGATAATGACCTTGCTCTTGCATTAAAGGCAACCCGTATTCGGATAATTGCGCCGATACCGGGGAAATCAGCGGTAGGCATCGAAGTGCCCAATCATGAACGCCGATTGGTTTGTTTGAAAAGCGGTTTGCATGATGAAAATTATATTAAGAATAAATCGCCTCTGGCGATCGTGCTCGGCGAAGATATTACCGGCAAACCCGTAGCGGATGATATTGCACAAATGCCTCATATGTTGATCGCTGGAACGACCGGCTCCGGGAAGAGCGTTTGTGTCAATACGATAATT
>MEUM01000070.1:3376-4483 GCA_001771735.1 Caldifarciminota bacterium RBG_13_43_14
CCCCATTTACTCAGGCCGGTCGTAACCGAACCAAGTCATGCGGTAAAAGAACTGGAAAAGATCGTATCAATAATGGAAATGCGTTACCGTGAATTCGCTCGAGAAGGCGTTCGTGATATTGACGGGTATAATGAAAAAATGATAAAGCACAAAAAAGAAATAAAACCTTACATATTGGTCATTGTCGATGAATTAGCGGATCTAATGCTAACTGCACCCAGTGAGATCGAGGAAAATATCACCCGGCTGGCCCAGATGTCACGTGCGGTTGGGATACATCTGGTGCTGGCGACTCAGCGCCCGTCGGTTGATGTTATAACCGGTTTGATCAAAGCCAATTTCCCGTGCCGTATCGCATTTCAGGTCGCTTCTAAGACAGATTCTCGCACAATCCTCGATATGAACGGCGCCGAATCATTACTCGGCAAAGGCGATATGCTCTTCCTGCCGCCCGGAATCGGCACACCGGTACGATTGCACGGAGCTTATGTATCAACCGATGAAACCAAAGGAATTAGCGATCTGATCGCCCGCCAGTATCTGCTCGAATTGTTAAGCGATGTCGAAGGTGATATCAATGAAATATCAAAAACAATTATCGATGAAGAGCTCTGGACAATATTGATCGATCGTAAAGATCCAGCATTTGATGAAAAACATCAAATGCTGGCGAATATAATCCCGGTCGAGAAGATCGACGAGATCATAAATCAAAAATATTATCCAGTACTGGGTGAGGTCGCGGTCAAAGAAGAAATCCCCGAGGAAACCACCGCCCTTGACATCGATCCGATGTTCCCGGAAGCAGCAAGATTAGTTTTCAACCATCAGGTGGCGTCGGTTTCCCTGTTGCAGAGAAGATTGGGCCTGGGTTATGCGCGCGCCGGCCGCATTATTGATCAACTTGAGACCGCTGGTCTTGTTGAACCTTTTCAAGGCAGCAAATCAAGAAAAGTCTTGATCGAGCGGCAAGAGGAACTTGATGCTATATTGAAACAATATGCAGAAAAAATCAACTACTGATCCGCCCCGGATCAGTAGTTGATTTCCATTATCTCGGCTAATTTATCCCAGTTCTTTCTTATTAGTTCCTTGTTGCCGGCCGGC
>MEUM01000070.1:4594-5468 GCA_001771735.1 Caldifarciminota bacterium RBG_13_43_14
GCCTTTTTCAGCTCCTCTTTGACAACCGGTGCGACCTTGATGAATAAGGCAATATCGGCTTCGCTAAAAGGTTGGTAGATTATATTATTATCAGTACCAGTTGTACCGGGAACATTAGTCTCAAGGTCCGGCTCCTTGGGTTTACCACATGAAAAAAACAGGGTAATAATAACCGCAAATATGAACAGCTTCTTCATTAAAACCTCCTTTTATGTTTTATATTGTTTCAATCCGGTTTTTACCAAGCTGTTTGGCTCGATATAACGCCTTATCGGCATTCTGGATCAATTCGATAATACCTTCAGCATTATTTGGGAATGTTGACACACCTATTGACACTGTACAAGCCTTCTTACCTGCACCTTTGATCATTATTCTTTGATTTTGAATCGCTTCGCGAATTCTTTCGGATACACGCAATGCTACCGTGCTCGATGTTTCAGGAAATATTATGACAAATTCTTCACCACCATATCGAGCGATAAAATCTGTGTCCCGTAAATTATCTTTTAAAGCTCCGGCAATATGGACTAATATACGATCCCCATTCAAATGGCCATAACTATCGTTAAAATGCTTGAAATTATCGATATCAAGAATAGCCAGACTCAAAGGTCTTGAGTATCCCCGTGCTTTTCTGAATTCATTTTCGATCATTAAATCAAAGTGCCGTCGATTGGCGATCTGGGTAAGGGCATCAGTTAATGATAGTGATTTGGTTTCATCATATAATCGCGCATTTTCAATGGCGATCGCAGCTTGTGATGCAAAAATAGAAAACAACCTAAGGTCCCGGTCAGTAAAAACATTTAGCTTATCGCTCTCAATATCAAGCACCCCGATCACTTCATCCCGGATCTTCAAGGGTATTGCA
>MEUM01000071.1 GCA_001771735.1 Caldifarciminota bacterium RBG_13_43_14
TTACACGCTGAATATACCTGGTCCTGTTAACCTTACTATTTATGATGCGATGGGAAGGAAGATCACAAGCATTGTTGAATCTGATCAGGTTTCTGGCAAACATTCCTGTAACTGGGACTGCCGAGATGCTTCTGGGCAGCAGGTTGTTCCGGGAATTTATTTCTGTCGTCTTGAAATGGAAGGTACGGTCAGCATTCAGAAACTGATCATCGTCAAGTAATATCACCTATTTGATAAAGCGGCGCCCTTTTCAGGGCGCCGCTTTTTGTTATGTAACTATGGAATGCAACGACGGTGTCGTTTTGTTTTTATTGCGAAATCACCGATTTTGCTCTCCAGATCAAGAATGTTGTAGTGGTCGAGCTTGCTCGACGAAATCTTTGAAGCAGACCAAGGTCTGCCACTACCTACACTTTTCCTTGATTTTTTTATAAAATCCATTAATATCATTATGTTAAAAAGGAGTTATCATGCTCACAGTACAGGATATTTTGATAGTCGTTATCGGGTTAGGCAGTTTTATATTATATTTTATCTTGCACCGTCGTCTTGCCAAGATCAATAAACTCTGGAACAATATCTGGATAATAGTGCACTGCGGGTTCGGAATATTGTTATGGCTTTCTTTCATGCTCAATTGGCTGAACAGTGAAAATTTCTTTCTGGGTCGGCGCACGGGCAGTCTATTTTTGATAACTGGAGTCATCATGTTATTTGTCTCTGATTGGATGAAAAAGAAAAAGCAAATAAACGACAAATAACAAACCCAGGTGGTAGTAAAAAAGCTATAAATTACTCTTCGGTCATTCTCTTAGTCTGTTATCGTCCGGCTTGACCGGACGATCCACTCGATCTTCATGCTATCAATACTTGAATAATTTTACTCTTCGAGTAAGTACTTAAGTTGAATTTTGGAAAACGACAATTAATTCATAATCCCCCATATCCCCCTTTAGCAAAGGGGGAATAAAAGGGGGATTATAATTATTTAAGCAGTTTATCGATCGATTCTGATATTCGTTCGAACAGGTCCTCGGACCAACCGATATGCATATCACGTATTATTCCATTCTGATCAATTATCAATAAAGTCGGATAACCGCTTACATTGTATTCCTTGACAATATCGCGGGCGAGCAGATTTTTATATTTGATCTGCATTTCTTCAACCACGAAACGGGCATCATTTTCATCCTTGTCGACATTCATACCCAGCAGTATCACCGGATTTTTTTTGTATTTTTCATAAATTTGCAGCAGCGTTGGTATCGAACGCATACACCAGGGACAGCCGCGATACCAGAAATCAAGCAGTAAAACTTTTCCTTTGTATTTTTTCAATGTGTGCGTTTTGCCGCTAAGATCCTTGGTTTTCCAGGCGGTAGCCGGTTGATCGATAATGCCGGCGAAACGCCCGGCGCGAATGCGTACATCAAGCGTGTCGTCTTCATAGCCGGCAGCAATGAGGTCGAATTCCTTTTTGATAATTGTATCAGTAATTTGAGGAGATGCCTGATCCAGTATTTCCTTGGCTTGAATAAAAAGGGCATTAATGCTGTCCGGTTCTTTTTCCACCTTTTCCATTATTGCTTGATAGGTAGACTCGGCTTCGAGATGAGTATATAGCGAGTTCTCAAAATTCATAAATTCTTCAGGGACGAAGTTAGTTATTGAGTCCAGTTTTATTTCAATAGTTGTTTTTCCCTCATATTTGCCATAGCCGCGGGTTTGCTCAACCTTTTTTAGAATTGGTAATCCGTATTCGGGATCATAGTGTAACTCTCCTTTTGTATCCAGTAAATAGATCGGATCAAGCAGTGTTTCAATATTGAAATCAATAACAATATTAGAAATAGATGATTCATCAGGGTTCCATTTATAATGACTGATATCCCCATATGTTTTATCGATATGGTCCCAACCTGATCGAGCAGTGTTTTCGTCTTCCGGCAATTCGACAAATAAATCAACCGGATATAAATTCTCAAGAGCAAGCCCGCCCAGATAATAGTTATTTTTGAAATGACCTTTTTCATCAATATCGCAATAAAGCCATGTCGTCTGCTCCGGATAGTCGGTGCGGTTTCCCTCGGCATCATTCCGGTAATTCTCGGAATGATGTTCAAGAACTAATCGATAGGTCAGATCCGGATTGATGATCATGGTCCAGATGATGAGTTGTTCATTGCTGCCGGCCGTGCCCCCGGCAAAATCGAGTTTCTCAGAACACGAATAAAATAACTTGGTGCCCGGCCTGAAAGAATAAGGTCCTTCAAATATTTCTCCATCAATGGCGCCAGATGGTGTCGGGATCATAAAAATAGAAAATATTACAAGAAATATCAACTCCTTTTTCATCCATTGCCTCCGCTTACTTATATAATACCAGCATTATATCATCATCCGGCAGCCCGGAATCCTTGCCTGGTGAATGTAAAATCAGGGAATCACCTTCTTTACTCAATCGCCATGCCTTTCCAACATACGGATCGAAGGTAATGACCGGATCAAATAACTTAAGTGATTGTGGGAAACGACGGCTCGTTAGATAATATGATTGTATCGCCGTACCCAACCGATTCATTCTGATCACTGCAATCAGTTCAAACTTTCGATTGAGCATGGCTTCATAATTGGGAGCAGAAAGTTTGATAAATAAATTTTTCAGGATTGCATCACGACGATCAGCCTGGCTTAAAACACCGGTTAAATCTCTTTCCTCTTCAGTATATGCGCTAAAAGCCTTTTCCTGTTTACCGATCGAATCTCTGATGCGCCGGTGGAATTCTATGGCTTTGAGCACGGTTAAACGCGGCGAAAAAAACTCGCGCCAGCAGAAAAGGCGGACCAGTATGTCAGTCAAGAAATTGCTCTTTTCACTCATCGCGGTTATCGGATTCCTGACATCAGCCAGGCTTATTGCCATGCCATTGGCTTCGCTCTCGACCGCATCCTTGAATAAAGGTAAGCCGTTTTCCTGTTCTCCTAATAATTTTTCGACCTGCGCCAGCTGCTGCTTATTGAAACGTCCGGCCGCCATCTGCCGGCTAAGCGCGTTGATCGTTATTTTATTCAATGCGATGCCGATCATGTAATTGATCAAAAGCGGGTTTCCATTTATTATATGTCGTGCATATATAAAAGCGTGATGAAAATAATTTATGCCATCCTCCACACGGCCGCTCTCAATATTGAGCAGCGCTTGAGCCGTAAATAATTTGGATATCGCTAAAAGACCGGTCAGGCTTGGGATCTCGGCGGTCATGCCTCCCTCATATTTGACCGGGATAGAGCAATATGGTTTGTCAGTTCCTTTCTTGGCAGTGTTGATGATGTCAGCGTGATCTTTTAATGCTTGTTTGATTTCCGGGGTGATCTTTATATTTCCCCTCACATAATCATTTAATTCATCGCTCAAGCGATATTCGCCGAGTTTATCAAGAGCTATTTTATAATCATTCCAGGCATTATCTTCGCCAGTACGGGTCGAAGCATTAAGATCATCGAGCGCCTGCTTGGCAATTTTTTGAAATTTTGGTCCATTGGATACATCGACAATAGTGCCGATCGCCACACAAATAAGCATTAAAATGATCAAAGCAGCGCAGACAAGGCCGATCCATTTAACTATTTTCTTTATTATTTTCATATAAATTCCTTTAAATTTTCACAGTCACCTGTGACCTGTATCCTGTAACCTGACTACGTCGTTATGCCGAGAGGGGGAGTTGAACCCCCACATGCCTTTCAGCACTGCGGATTTTGAGTCCGCCGCGTCTCCCAGTTCCGCCATCTCGGCGTTGCGAAGCAAAGCTTCGCAGGTAACAGGCCATAGGCCACAGGGAACAGTAAAGGATTATATAAAACTTATAATCAATGTCAATAAATTACATATCGTCATAAAATATTGTAGTGGCAGAGTTTACTCTGCAAATCCCTCTATCCGGATTAAAAAAAATACACTGCGGATTGCATAACCGGAGCAGGAAATGAATATTTAATAAGGATTTCTTGTCAAAAAACTTTCTATTCAAGCAAATGACTTTTTCATATCTATTGCTTCTCTTGACAATATTAATATAAATAATTATAATCTCAAAATAAAGAGGAGGAATTATGTATAAGCATAGTTCGACGTGGTTTATTCTAATAGAATTGTTTTTATGCGCATTTTCATTTGGACAAGGCAATTATTATCCCCGATATGATTTTCCTGGTTTTACCGGCTTCTATGATGTGAATGACAGCAATTCAGTAAATATCGTGGATAGATATCAGAGCTATTACTTGATGCGCGACATATTAAAATTACAGCATCAGATCGAAGATCAGGCCGATAATCGGATCCATTTCGAGTTCCATATTGGGGCTGGAGCGACCTATGATGTTGATATTGATACTATTTTGCCGACTGCATTCATCTCCTTTAAATTTAATCTCTTTAATCCCAAACGACCCAATTCAAGAGAGGTGATTAATAATATCAATGAATTAAGAAACCTGACTTCGATAACCGGCTTTGAATTACCGGATGAATCAGTAATGAAGATTGATGCAATATATGATGATTACAATAGATATAATCGCCAGTTCTGGTGGAAAAGGGTGTCGATTGGGTTTTCGAGCCCGATGCTGAGTAATCCCTATGATTATCCTTTTTTTGATTTTGAAAAAAGCCATGTGTGTTTGTTCTATGATTTTGGCGATGTTTTGACCCTGCAAGGCGGCATGAATTTCGACGAAAACTTGATCATCGGTCTGTCGGTCGATCTCTCAACTCCTTTATTCTCGCTGGCGGAGGATTTTAAAGGTATGGTAACACGTTTGTTCAGGCTCCCAGGTCGAAATTCCGATTATTATTGGTATTAATGAGACGAGCGATCACTGTGCAGACATTACACCGTTTCTCCCTTGCACCTTTTCTCCTCTGCACCATTGCTGTTCTATCCCTATATGCCCAGGCACCGGATACGTTATGGACAAGGACATACGGTGGTTCGGACTGGGATGAAGGTTATTCAATACTGGAAACGAGTGATGGTAGTTATGTTGTTCTGGGTGGCACAGCATCATTTGGTCCAAATTATGATATATCCCTTATTAAAATAGACTCAAGCGGCGATACATTATGGACAAGGCTGTACAGCACTTCTGGATCTGAAACAGGCTATTGTATTAATGAAACTAGTGACGGAGGGTACATAATAACCGGCTGGACCGATTGGATTGACTTTAATGGTGACTGCTACTTAGTAAAGATCAATTCGAATGGCGATACTGTATGGACCAGGACATACGGTGGTGCAGGATATGATGAAGGATATGTCGGTAGCGAAACCGCGGATGGAGGATATATTATTGCCGGATACACGGATTCGTATGGCATTGGCGGCGATATGTACATTATTAAGACCGATGCCAGCGGCGATACCATGTGGACGAGACATTATGGCGGGAATGATTTGGAGTTTGCAAGTGGCATTCAGGAATTAATTGGTGTTGGGTATGTTGTTGCCGGAGTAACCGCTTCATATGGTTCAGGTTTTGAGGATGCGTATTTGCTAAAATTAAATCAAGACGGGGATACTATTTGGACAAAGACTTATGGAAGAGCTAATTGTGTGGACTGGGCATTATCCGTCGAATTGCTGTCGGATGGCGGGTATATTCTCGCCGGGTGGACCGTGCCCTATACCTATGTCAATAG
>MEUM01000072.1:0-2494 GCA_001771735.1 Caldifarciminota bacterium RBG_13_43_14
AAGCCTGCGTCAACACGGTTACCAAGCACAGCCGCTGCGCAGAACGTATATCCCCAAAAAGAGCGGAAAGAAGCGCCCCTTGAGCATACCCGTGATGTATGACAGGGCCATGCAGGCG
Source organism: Caldifarciminota bacterium RBG_13_43_14 (assembly GCA_001771735.1). Lineage (GTDB taxonomy): Bacteria > Hydrothermota > Tepidihabitantia > SM23-42 > SM23-42 > RBG-13-43-14. The sequence goes on from MEUM01000072.1 coordinate 119, forward strand.
TTGTACAAGCTGGCCCTGGCTCCTGTGGCAGAAACAACGGCCGACAGGAATTCATACGGATTCCGGGAGGGAAGATCATGCGCCGACGCGGTCGCCGCGGCATTCAATGCGCTGGCCAAGCCCAATTCGGCGACATGGATTCTGGAAGGGGACATCACCGGATGCTTTGACAACATATCCACGTCATGGCTGATGGAAAACATTCCCATCGAAAAGAGGATACTGCGGCAATGGCTGCAGGCCGGATATGTGGAAGGCGGAATCACATTTCCGACCAGGAAAGGGACACCTCAAGGGGGCAGCATCAGCCCTACGCTGGCGAATATGACACTGGACGGGCTGGAAAAAGCCGTACACGAATCAGTACCCAGACGATCAAGAGTCAATTTCGTCCGGTATGCGGATGACTTCATCATCACGGGAAAATCAAAAACGATCCTGGAGAAGAATGTCATCCCGGCGGTGAAACGTTTCCTTCAGATACGTGGTCTTCAGTTATCAGAAAATAAAACAAAGATCACGTATATCAAACACGGATTTACGTTCCTCGGCCAAACTTTCCGCAAGCACGGAAGAACACTGCATATTATTCCGTCCAAGGAGGGATTCCTCGACCTCATGAGGAAAGTGGGAACGATCATCCGCAGGTACACGAGTGCCCCGATGATCATCGTGATAAGGAAGCTCAATGATCTGTTGCGAGGTTGGGCAAATTATCATCGACATGTGGTATCATCGGAAGCATTCCGGCGTGTTGACAGCTATGTCTACGACCGGTTATGGCGCATGGTTCGAAAAAGACACCCGAATAAATCCGGTAAATGGTTGTTCAAAAAGTACTGGACAATGGCCGGTGGAAAGGGTATCTTTGCGGTAACATTCAAAATCAAAGATAAATTGAAGATCTGCCGCGTGATAAGAATCGGCTCCATAGGAATCCGGCGGCATAGGAAAATCAAGGCGGAGGCCAATCCTTACATGCCTGAGTATTCGAGATATTTCTGGAATCGAAGGCACAATAAGGAGGCGACGCTTTGGCGGGAGATGAATGCCAGGCAAATGAGACTGGCTTTCACATGAAGAGGTGAACGGCCGGATTGCCCCACAAGGACAATCTTTTGAAATGCTTGAGCCGTATGATGGGTAACTATCAAGTACGGTTCTGAGGGGGGAAAGGGGCGGTAACGCCCCTGACCTACCCGATCGAATTCAGCAAACAGGATTTTAATTATGGGAAACTATAAAATTCTCTACATCAGTGGCTCGATAGGATTGGGACATGTTACTAATGACTATGCAATAGCCCAAAAATTACATGAAATTAATAAAAATGTTGAAATTATATGGATTGCAACAAATCCGGCATATGAATATCTTATGGATAAGGGTGAAACCCTTCATACTAAGGCGGATGAATTTTCAAGCTACAGTACATTTGCTGAAAAAGCATCAAGTAAATCTCAACTCAACCTTATAAAATATGTCATTGTTTCTTTAATTGGTTGGATTCAGAATGTACTTGTTTTTTATAAAATAATCCGTAATGAACGTTTTGACATCGTCATTGGCAATGAAACATATGAAATATTGATAGCTTTAATTTTAAAATTGATCAAAATTAAAATACCATTCATAATTATCTATGATTTTCTTGGATTGGAATCAATGACAAAAAATCCAATTGAAAAGGTAGTAAATTATATACTTAACTTGATGTGGTCGCGAGACTATAAAATTTTTTCCAAAGTTAATAGAAAAGCTATTTTCATTGGTGAGCCTGAGGATATTCCAAATAATAAATTTGGTTTCCTTTTGCCGAATAGACGAGAATATGCAAAAGCATGTTACGAATTTATTGGATATATAGTGTCATTTAATCCGGATATTTCTCAAAATCGATCGAAAGTCAGAAAAGAATTAGGATATGATGAAGAACCTCTAATTGTATGTTCAATAGGAGGGACGTCAATTGGTAAGAGTTTATTAGAGCTGTGCATAGATACTTATCCTATCCTTATTAAAAACATTCCCAATTTACGTATGGTTATAATTACAGGCCCACGACTTTCTCCTAGAGAATTTACAAAGCAACCGGGAATTGAATTGAAAGGATTTGTCTCTGATTTATATAAATATTTTGCAGCATGTGATTTTGCTATAGTTCAGGGAGGTGGTACTTCCACATTAGAATTGACAGCTCTAAACCGTCCATTCATTTATTTCCCAATTGAAGGCCATAGTGAACAAAAACTGGTTTCAGAGCGTTTAGCTAGATATAATGCCGGAATTCGCATGAATTTTTCTAAAACCACACCAGTATCTCTTGCTGATCATCTATTGAATAATTTTAAAAAAAGTTTATCGTACAGTGCGATT
>MEUM01000072.1:2508-4360 GCA_001771735.1 Caldifarciminota bacterium RBG_13_43_14
TAAAAGAGCAGCTAAAATCATAAATCAATTTTTGTCCAATATATATTTATAAATAGCAACTATAAGCCTAACGATACTGTCGAAAAACTTAAAAATGGAAGCCAGGTCTTAAAGTAAAGTATAACAAATACATCCAGTCGGATTCAAAAGCGTGACTTTTATTTGAGAAATTTGTGTTTAGTCTAAAATGAAGCTTCGGGAATATCTCGGTTGCTTTTGAACCGCTGATGTCGGTGTTATACCGATAAAATTTTTGAGGAGGTACATATGACTGAAATAAAACGAAGTATAAAAATCGGAGCTCCTGTAAATAAAGTTTTTGAGTATGCTTCTAACTATCAAAAATGGTCAGAGTTTTTTGAAGGAGTCACCGACGTCAAGGCGATAACCGAAATGACCCGTGGTGATGGGGCCAAATTTATCTATAAAGTAAAGGTGCTGGGAATGAGGGTTACTGTTGGAACGGAATTCCAACAATTCAAAGAAAATAAAGGTTGGATTGGAAAATCATTCAAAGGCATAGAACATCAAACTCAATGGATTTTTGAGAAGTCAAATGGTGATACTGAGTTTACGTTTATCCAAAACTATAAATTTCCAGCATATCTTGGGGGTAGGTTCATTAATAAAATGTTCGCGAATCCTGAATGGATTAAGATAATTGAACATTCAGTGCAAAATCTTAAAAGGTTAATGGAAGAAAAGTAAAATGAAGAAACGAATAGTTTTAGAAAATGAGTTATTCAGGTAGCGGTATAACACTTTTTTACACACGGACGCTGCCGAGCACAATGATTTCTGAACTTGGCAATATTTCTTAGCGGCAGCGCCGGTGAAAAAATCGTTAGCGAGTTAGAATAATGAAAATAGAATATATTAAACAAGAAAGGAAACGAAAAATGAATAGAAAATTTTGGTTTGGGTTGTCAACTCAGATATCTATAGGGGTGGGAATTTATTTTATTTCTTTTATTGTATTTTTAAATTGTTCAAAAGATGGTAAAAATCCTGTTAAACCATCTACATTGGTCACTGTAACTGATATAGACGGCACTGTGTATCAAACCGTGAAAATCGGCAATCAATGGTGGATGGCCGAGAACTTAAAGGTCACTCACTACCGGAACGGAGACGCGATACCCAACGTAACCGGCAATACGGAGTGGAACAATCTGACAACGGGCGCCTATTGTAATTATGATAACAATTCCAATAATGCTGCCACTTACGGGAGGCTCTACAACTGTTACGCGGTGAACGACAGCGGTAATATTGCACCAGCAGGTTGGCACGTGCCCAGTGATAATGAATGGAAAACACTTGAGATGACTCTGGGTATGAGCCAGACGGAAGCAGATCGTTCAGGAATGAGGGGCACGGATGAAGGTTTTAAATTAAAAGAAACCGGAACGTCCCATTGGCAAATTCCTGACACGTTAGCGTCCAATGAAAGTGGTTTTACCGCGTTGCCTGGCGGTATCCGCTACTCGGTTGGTCCCTTCGACGTTTTAGGCGTCGTCGCGTTCTTCTGGTCGTCTACAGAGGGCAGTAACAGCACCGCGTGGTACCGGGGCATAGGGGGTCCAGGAGTCTTCCGTGGCAGCATCGATAAGCACTGGGGATATTCGGTTCGCTGTGTTCGGGATTGATTATTTATTTTTTGACAAAGTGGGATTTGGAGCGGAGCCCCAACGAAATTTTTCGAAAATTAATAAAATTCAATAAATTATCAAAATATATAAAGCAAGCTATGATTTATCGTTTGAGGTTTTACAGGTTACAAAAGAAAACGCTAACCTGCTAATGCAATGGATTTTGCCTCGTTACATTTCTGCATACTTTAAAAAAATCA
>MEUM01000072.1:4399-4541 GCA_001771735.1 Caldifarciminota bacterium RBG_13_43_14
ATTGAATTTAAAGGAAAATATGATTAAAATATCAATTATACCGATGTATCTATTTTTATTAAATGTATTTATATTAGAAATAGATACCATGGCAAATATCCCCGAGTTAAAACCTGATACTAGTTCTAAAACAAATATTGTA
>MEUM01000072.1:4626-5625 GCA_001771735.1 Caldifarciminota bacterium RBG_13_43_14
TCAATACTTATCTTCCCGCTGATTTGCAGGTTGTCAATCCATCATATCCGAATGATCCAATAACCTTCAAAATGATTCTTTCGCATGTATCCAGTATAAATGACAATTGGGATGTTTTGGGGCCATTGGTAGTGGCAGGTGATTCTCCGATAACATTGGATGATTTTTTAAAAAGTTATTTAGTGCCCGGAGGCGCTTATAATACAGATACCAGTTATGATTCATTACCTCCCGCAAGCACTTTTAACTATTCTAATACTGCGATAGCATTGGTCGGTTACCTGGTTGAGGCAATCACCGATATCGCCTTCGATGAATATTGCCAGCAACACATTTTTGCACCTTTAAGCATGAATGAAACTTCCTGGTTTCTTTCCAACCTTGATACTAGTTACATTGCCAGACCGTATACCTGGACTTCGTCCGGATATGAACCTTATCCACATTATGGTATTACTTTTTATTCTTGTGGACAGCTTCGCACAAGCTCGCTTCAACTTGCCCGTTTTTTAAACGCCTTTATGCAAAAAGGTAAATTGGGAAATACCAGAATACTCGACAGCTCAACAGTCACATTAATGACGACGGCACATTATCCTGAAATACCCATACCAATACCATATTCTTACACAATCTATTCACAAGGTCTATGTTGGCGCCAGGAGGACAACTACGATCGATTGGTATGGGGGCATTTTGGTGGTTACAATGGAGCGACTACCGCTATGTATTATTATGAACCTGAGAAATCTGGCATTATTATCTTGACGAATGGTGATCACTCTCAGTCGGCGATGGGTGTTTGGGAACTAGTGAGTGCCCTGTTTGATTATGCCGTCACGATTCCGACAGGGATTGCTGCATCTGATGAAAATTTGTTGCTCGGATTTGTGCTTAGGCAGAACTACCCCAATCCATTCAATCTATCGACTACAATCGAGTATAATATACCAAAAGCTGGCTATATTCGATTGGTCATTTATGATTTACTTGGACGAC
>MEUM01000072.1:5644-5979 GCA_001771735.1 Caldifarciminota bacterium RBG_13_43_14
TGCCCGACAATCAGCAGGCCACTTCAAAACAACCTGGAATGGTACCAATGAGTTCGGCCTGCCCGTAGCTACCGGAGTGTATTTATGCCGTATGGAGGCAGGGGAATTTGTGAAAGTGACAAAACTACTGATGGTTAAATAAAGATTATATTCCCGTTCATCATTGTGCTAACAATCGTTTCCAACGGATTGAAACCGCCGATGCTTTCGGGCTGTTTTGGGGGTGAGACTCAAGTTCTTATCTCTTTTCAAGTTCATCTGATGCGGTTTCAACCGCTGAAACGTGCGTTATACCGATAAAATTTTTGAGGAGGTACATATGACTGAAATAAAAC
>MEUM01000073.1:0-1014 GCA_001771735.1 Caldifarciminota bacterium RBG_13_43_14
CCCCACTGTATGCCGGCGCCGGCCTGCCCGAGTTCATTATCTATGACCGGTCAGTTTTGAAATACGGCTGGGCCGGAGTAAAGGCCGCCGGTCTCTTTGATAAAAATTAGTTATATTAAAAGATAAAGAACAGAAGATTGCTGTATATACTTTTATAGAAAACTTGAGAGTATATATGCCACGGTATCTTATTGACAAGTTGCCAAAAATTACTATAGTAAAATTATGTAATAAAAATGCCGAACCAAGTTTTGAATGTTTCTAGTATTACTGAAGAATGTTAATAGAAATTGGCAATTTAATTAAGATATACATGCCATGGTATGTAAAGCTGATTATGAAACTTGTCCTTTCACGTCTTCCTACTCAGCGTACGATTTGGCAAATTTTGCCCTTGATGCGTCATAGCGCTATGCTATCGCCTGAGTATGCATACTCCATTTTCACCAAGCATTTTAATATGACAAAAAATCTAAATTCATTTGTGTGTATGGAACTCGGCCCTGGAGAATCCTTATTTAATGCGTTAATAGCCAAGGCGTTTGGAGCCAAAAAAGTATTATTGGTGGATGTCAAAAATTGTGCGATTCATAAAATGTCATTGTATCGCGACATGTATTTATTTCTAATAGGAAAAGGGCACAAGTTAACAATCGATCTTTCAAATTTTAAAAACTTGATGCACTCTTGTGGAGCTGTTTATTTAACGTCAGGGTTGGATTCTTTAAGACAAATACCCGATAAATCTATTGATTTTGTTTTTTCGAACGCTGTGCTTGAACATATACGAAAACAAGAATTCATACTGACTTTAGAAGAATTGGCTAGAATTTTGAAGCCGGAAGGAATAAGTACACATATAGTCGACCTGCGGGACCACCTAAGCGATGGTTTAAATAGTCTCCGTTTTTCAGATTTGGTGTGGGAATCAGATTGGTTTGTTAACTCGGGGTTTTACACCAATCGTATCAGATTTTGTGAAATGGTGGTTTTGTTAGAACGTGCAGGATTCAA
>MEUM01000073.1:1264-6991 GCA_001771735.1 Caldifarciminota bacterium RBG_13_43_14
CGAGCACCGGCGCGATCAAAAGACCGGCGATCATAAGCAATTGCTGCATACTATAATAGATCCCGATCGATTTTGTTGCCGCAGCAAAAACCTGTTTGAAATAGAGATTCAAAAATGGTACGCTCAATCCCGCGCCGATACCGACGATCAAATTGGGTGTGAACAATTTGAAAAGCAAAAGCCACGAATGCAATTTTAATCTTTCGATCTTTCCGACCGGTTTTTCGTGGATCATAAAATAGGGTATTAGTGCCGCCAATACCAATCCGGCAAAAATATATAAAGTGTAACGGTAGGCAAGATAGGATACCACGCCGGTATTTTCAATAATACTTGGGAGAAAACCGCCGGCCAGATTGCCGATGATGCCCGCGACCAGCATGACCGCAAATTGCAGGCTGAACAGATACGGTCTTTCTTTGGGGCTGCTGTTGCGCATGAAAAATGGGCCGGCCACAACCTGGGAGAATACCCTGGCCATGCCCGCGGTAAAACCAAAGGCGATTATCAGATAATAGGCGGAAGCCGTGACCTGAAGTATCGCCGACAGCATGGTGATCGGCGTGGCAATAATGAGTATGCGCTTGATTGGAAATCGGCGTATCAGTATCGATGCCGGGATCGCCATGACCAGAGTTCCCATGGTGCTGGCGGTTATGATATTACCGATGCGGCTCTCGGCAAACCCGAATTCCCTCAAATACAAATTGAATAGCAGCATGAATCCGGAAAAACCCATGCCCATGAAAAATGTGCCGATTAGGAACAAACGGGCGTTGCGCGAGAACGATCGCAGATTACTCAGATAATTGCCAATGCTCCGAAGCGCTTTTTTATGCAGTGGGTAGTAGAGGTTCAGCAATTTTTAGTTGATAGAAATTGAATAGCTATAATTTTTGCGTTACCATTTCGGCGACTTTTTTGCCGGATAACAGCATGCCGCCGAATATTGGTCCCATGCGCGGACCGCCGAACACTGCGTTCGCCGACATGCCGGTAACATAAAGATTGGGAAATACCTCTTTAGTGTTTTGTATGGTCATGCGCTCGGCGACCTCGGCCCACATCGATTTTTCGCCTTCGATCCGGCCCGAAGGGGTCAGGAGCTTGCCGCCGCTCTTGCGCTCGACAATATGCACGATTTCACTTGGATGACCCGTGGCATCGATCACGATCTTGGATTGAAAAGACACCGGATCAATATGCAATTTGGCGATCTCCACGCTTGACCAGTTGATCACCACGCCGGTAACGCCGATATCGCGAATGATCACATCCTCAATGCTGATCAGATTATAAATACGAAGCCCGGCTTTTATTGCCTTGTCGGTCAGGCAGGCAGTGGCTTCAAGTGAATCGGCGACATAATAATCAGGTTTGTATTCATGGTAGCGAATGCCGAATTCATCGAGAATTGATTTACCTTCCGGCTGGACAACAATGCGGTTGAACATTATGCCGCCGCCGGGCATGCCGCCGCCTGGTTTCAATGCTCTTTCAAAAAGAATTGTTTTATAACCTTTTTTCGCTAGATAATACCCGGCGCAAAGTCCGGAAGGACCGGCGCCGCCGATTATGACATCGCTCTCGACTGAATCGAGCAATTCTTTTAAATAGGTCTCGATTATTGCCCTGGTAATTATCGTTTCTTCGATCATTTAAGTATTCCAAAACGTGCACCAAAGGCAAGCCGGAAAGTGACATCGGTATTATCACCGGCATCGGTAATAATAATGCCGGGTTCGCCGAATACTTTGGTGCTGCGATTCATGACAAAATTGAAGCCCATTCCGGCGCGTATTGAGAAAGCCGAATGCGAGACGGGGCCAGCGTCAGATACCGTAAAACCAAAGCCGGCATGCACGTACGGCTGGAGTTCACGCATCGGGATATGGAAGAGACCATCTAGCGAAATACCATGGTTGAGAAAAAAGGTAGTATGGTCGCCGAAACGGATCTCGGTCAGGTCCATGCGCACGCCGACATTCCTTACCGGATTGAAAATCGCCTCGGCGCCGATGCCGAAACTGACATCATCGCCGATATATAATGCGGCCTTAGGCCCGAGTTCGATCAATGAACGGGTCATTTTCTTTGCCTGCAATGTCGAGAATAAGGCAATGACCGTTATCAGAATCAATGCTTTTTTCATGTTAAACCTCCTTTATTATTTCTGCATTGCCCGGTCAAGCCGGGCAATGACGCCAGTGTATTGGACATAATATAGTATTTTACATAAAAATAATCTTTTATCAAGATGACCGCGTGGATACAAAACCTACCATTTGGAGAACAGGTCAAGAAGTGTTGAATTTTGAATTTTAACTGATGATCTTTCTAAGCCGGTCGATCGCGGCAGTGATTTTCGCCGGGTCGCCGCCGCCGCCTTCAGCCAGATGCGGGCGTCCGCCCCCCCCGCCACCCAGTATCTTGCTGATCTCTTTGATCAGTTTACCAGCGGGGACAATCTTCACTTTGTTATCACCGACAAAGATCAAATAATTAATCCGGTTAGCAACATTTTCGTATAAAAATCCGATCGAGTCTTTGGCCTTTTCCCGGATCATGTCCGCAACCATGCGCATGCCCTTGGGCCCGTAGTTCTTGAGTTCCTGGCTGATGAAATTGCTCTTCTCTTGGTATAATTTTGCCAGCAATACCATTGCCTCGGTTCGGGCGAGTTCGTTAAGCGCATCTTCATATTCTTTTTCGATATGACGGAATTGCTGCTGAGTTTCACTTACCCATTTGATCAGGTCTTTGTCGGAGCTGCCGACTAATCTTGATAGTTCCTTTAGAATCACATCATTGTTATGCAAATGATGAAAAAGTTTGAGACCGACCTGAGCTTCGATGCGGCGAATTCCAGCCGCCGCCGCTTCCTGGGATATGATTTTAAAAAGACCGATCTCACCGGTATTGTCAATATGAATACCGCCGCATAATTCGATCGAAAAATCATCGATCTGTACTACCCTAACTTCATTGCCGTATTTTTCGCCGAAGATGGCCATGGCGCCGAGCTTTTTGGCTTGATCGAGCTTCGTAAAAAACTTCTTTACCGGTAGCGCGGCCATTATTTTCTCATTGACCAGGTCCTCGATCGCCGTGATCTCGTCTTCGCTCAAAGGTTTAAAATGAGTAAAGTCAAAACGGAACCGGCCCGGTTCCACGAATGAACCTTCTTGCCTTGCATGTTCACCCAATGTTTTACGCAAGGCGGCATGCAGTAAATGGGTCGAAGTGTGGGCGCGGGCGCTTTCTTTACGTATTTTCATGTCCACCCTGGCTATGACCGGACCGGGCGTGAATTTTCCTTTAGCGGTCTCGCAATGGCATACTATCATGCCCTGAAGCCAGTATGTATCAGGCACTTTTAATGTATAATTAACGCCGGTCAATTCGCCCTGATCGCCGATCTGACCGCCGGCCTCAGCGTAGAAAGGCGATTCCGCCAGCACCACTTCAATGATATTTTCATATTCATTATAGCGAATGATTTCGGTTTCGATCTCATTTTTGTCATAGCCCACAAAAACGCCATTGCCTTCTTTGATTATTTTCCACTCACCCTTGGGAATAAATTTTGCTTTGGTCTTGGAAATTTCCCGGGCTTTATCAAGCATTTCCAAGAAACCGGTTTCATCGACATCAAGACCTTTCTCCTCTGCAATTTCTCTGGTAAGTTCGACCGGGAAACCGAATGTGTCGTATAACTTAAAAGCATCCTCACCGCTGATATTTCGTTTGGACCGGCTTATATCTTCGAATTGCGCAAGCCCTTTTTCCAGAGTGTCAAGAAAGCGGTCTTCCTCGGATTTGATCACCAGTGTGATTTCCTCGCGGCGCTCCTGCAGACCGGGAAATGCTTTCTGATACATTTCCACGATTAGGGGAACCAGTTTATGAAGAGATGCTTCGGCCTGACCCAGATTGCGGCCTAATCGAACCGCGCGGCGCAATATGCGGCGCAGCACATAACCGCGCTCTTCATTGGATGGAATAATGCCGTCGCCGATCGCAAAAACCAGCGCCCGGAGGTGATCGGCAATTACATTGATCGCAAGGTCATTGTTCGCGTCCCTCCCGTATTCGGTTTTTTTGACGCGGCAGATTTCCTCGATGATCGGATAGAACAGATCGGTTTTAAAATTGGAATCTTTTCCCTGCAAAACCATGGTCAGCCGTTCCATTCCCATGCCGGTATCAATGCCTTGGTACTTTAACGGTTTCCTTTCACCGGATACAGCCTGATCGAACTGGGGAAATACCAAATTCCATACCTCAGGAAAGCGGTCGCAATCACAACCCGGTGCGCAGTCTTTTTTACCGCAGCCGAATTGGTCGCCCAGATCATAAAATATCTCCGAACACGGACCACATGGTCCGGAATTGCCGGCCGGACCCCAGAAATTGAAATCCGCACCCAATCGAAAAATGCGGTCCGGGTTCAATCCAATTTTTTTATTCCAGATACCATATGCCTCATCATCATCGGTAAAAACCGACGCATAAAGTTTGCTTTTATCGATGTTCAAAACATCAATAAAATATTCCCATGCCCATACTATCGCTTCTTCTTTGAAATAATCGCCGAATGAGAAATTGCCCAACATTTCAAAAAACGTCAAATGACGTCTTGTCCGGCCGACATTATCCAGGTCGGATGTGCGAAAACATTTTTGGGTCGAGGCTGCCCGGCGATACGGAAGAGGGATCGAGCCGGTCCAGAGCGGCTTGAACTGCACCATGCCGGCGCTGGTAAAGAGCAGACTCGGATCGTCGCGCGGGATCAGGGACATTGAACTAACGATGATGTGGTCTTTCTTTTTGAAAAAATCCAAAAAACTCTGTCTTATCTGATCACTGGTCATGTTCGGTCTTTATTCTTTCGTTCACGATCTCATATACTATTGAAGAGGTAAAACCGCGGTTTAACAGACGATTTACCGCTTTGCGCCGGTCTTTAGGATCCTTGAGGCATAGCTTATTCAATTTTCGATTGAAATAATTCATGGCGACCTTTTTTTCATCACGCTTTGACAGCATTTCCAGAATCGTTCTTTCCGGGATGCCCTTTTTTTTGAGCTCAAATAGTATATGTCGATTTCCATGGGGATTGATATTGGTGTGATCATTGATATAAGCCCTGGTCAATTGATCGTTATTCAAAATCCCTTCATTGGTGAGATCATCGATTACTTCATCAATCATACCTTGGTCATAGCCATCGTTTATGAACCGCTGTTCAAGCTCATAGGTTGATTTTATTCGGTGCTGGATCGATCGCAGTATGCGATTTTTAATATTTATTTTTTCCTCTTGGACAAGAATAGTATCGAGCAATTCTTGTGGCATCACATCATCCACCTTGAGATCATACTTGACCAGTAATTCATCGCTTATGCCTATTCGGTATTCATCATCGACATAAATTGAGAAACGTTTTTTATTCTTTTTTTGCTGAGCGATCTTTGTTATCTTCACCTTTACTTGTTGTTGGAATATTGAGTTCAATCCGCAGTTTTTTTTCGATTTTTTCAAGAATATCAGGATTAGTTTTTAAAAATTCCATTACCGCATCCCGGCCCTGACCGATCCTTTCTTCTCCATACGAATACCAGGCGCCGGCTTTTTGAATAATGTTCTTGTCAACGCCGATATCAACGATCTCGCCGAGCTTGGAAATACCCAGTCCGTAAATTATGTCGAACTCAACCTGCCGGA